>DATHJP010000083.1:0-4441 GCA_035489695.1 Terriglobales bacterium | reverse complement strand
TCAAGCTCTAAAACGGACTCCGGGGCGTCCCAAGGCCATCTACGGCATCGCTCGAGCGGCGCAGGCAACCGGCGACAAGGCCACGGCCCATCAGCGCTATCAACAATTCCTGACACTCTGGAAGAACGCTGACCCTGATCGTCCTGAAGTCACAACCGCAAAAGAGTTTCTAGCGAAAGAGCCAGCGGCAGCGGAGTGAATGGACGGATGACGGGCAAACCGGAAATAAGTACAACGGGAAAACCAAGCCTGGGAGAGGAAGGGATTGTTGACGAAAACAGGTGTTTACACTCACAACTCTGTTGTTGGCGTAATGGCGAATATCGCGCCAATCATTACGACGGAATCTCTGTTCCCCTGAAATTGTGGGAAACTATCTCCTTACCTCGACGGAGAAACAATGCAGAAGCGCAAACTTGGAAAGAGCAACGTAGAGGTCTCGGCTCTGGGATTGGGCTGCATGGGAATGAGCTTTGGTCTCGGCCCGCCTGGAGACAAGCAGGAGATGATTGCGCTGATCCGGTCAGCGGTCGAACGCGGCGTCACATTCTTCGACACCGCTGAAGTTTACGGTCCGTTCACCAACGAAGAACTAGTGGGCGAGGCTCTTGCTCCGTTCCGCGATCAGGTGGTGATCGCAACCAAGTTCGGCTTTGCGCCTAATCCCGACGACGGGGGCAAGTGGACTGCCCTCGATAGTCGGCCAGAGCACATCAAGCAAGCGGCCGAGGGCTCGCTCAAGCGACTCAAGACCGATGTGATTGACTTGTACTACCAGCACCGTGTTGACTCGAACGTGCCGATCGAAGACGTGGCGGGAGCGGTGAAGAACCTTATTCAGCAAGGCAAGGTGAAGCACTTCGGCCTTTCTGAAGCAGCTGTTAAAACGATCCGCCGCGCACACGCAGTCCAGCCGGTCACTGCACTCCAGAGTGAATATTCACTCTGGTGGAGAGAGCCTGAGAAGGAAATTTTACCGGCGCTCGAGGAACTCGGGATCGGGTTCGTTCCATTTAGCCCCTTAGGAAAAGGATTCCTCACGGGGAAGATCAACGAAGAAACGAAGTTCGATAAGACCGATTTTCGCAATATCGTTCCGCGCTTCACGCCGGAGAACCGCAAGGCGAATCAGGCGGTGGTGGATTTGCTCAGAAAGATCGCTGAACGGAAGAAGGCGACATCGGCACAGATCGCGCTGGCCTGGATCCTTGCCCAGAAGCCTTGGATGGTTCCCATCCCCGGCACAACGAACTTGCACCGGCTGGAAGAAAACATCGGCGCCGCTGCCATTGAACTAACACCCGACGATCTACGCCAAATTGACAGCGCCGCCTCGAAGATTCCGGTGCAGGGAGCGCGGTACCCGGAGAACCTACAGAAATTGGTTAATCGCTAAACACTCCACGCAGCCGGACTTGTAAGCTGATACGTCGTCGAAGGAGGTGCACATGCCAGCGCGGAACAATGATCTGAAAGATCGCCTTTCCCGATCTCGCGAAATCAACATCACTGTGACCGGCAGAAAGTCAGGACGCGCCATCTCAATCCCGGTCTGGTTCGTCCTGGAAGATGAAACGCTGTACCTGGTGCCGGTCCAAGGGTCGGATACACAGTGGTACAAGAACGTGCTTAAGAACCCGTCGATTCGGATCAAAGCAGGCGGCGCAGAAGCTGAAGTTCGTGCCGTTCCTGTCAAGGACGCCACACAGGTGAAGTCTGTGGTCGAGAAATTCCGCGACAAGTACGGGGCCAAGGACGTCAAGAAGTATTATTCAAAACTCGACGTTGCCGTTCTCGCTCACATGCGCTAAACGTTGCGACTTCACCCCGCCGGTTCTCGATTCGTTTTAACAAGTGCGAAAAAGGCTGCGTTTGGTCTCCCAATCAAGGGGTTATCTTGAACACCGTTCCGTAGCCAAGAGCCCCAGCGCTGGTAGTGCCGTACAGATTGCCCTGACCGTCCCGCGCTACGCCCGCATACGGATCCCCGCCGTCGGCGTTGCTACCGGTGAAGTTGTATAGCACTGTCAGCTTCCCGGTCGGAGCCAGCTTGAACACCGTTCCCCAGCCGGAAGCTCCCTGGAAGACCGTAGTTCCATAGAGGTTGCCTTGCGTGTCTCGCACCACACCGTGGGGATGTATGCCCTTGGCCCCTGTCCAGGGAAAGTGGTACAGCACCCTCTCGCGACCCGTGTCCAGTTTGAACACTACGCCATTGCCCCCCTCGATACCCGTTCCACCAGAATTGGTGGTGCCATAAAGGTTGCCGTTCGCATCTCGCGCCAAGCCGCTCATGGGTTGCGCGCCGTCGCCCCCGGTTCCGGCAAAGCTGTAGAGCACCGTTTCCTTGCCCGTTGTATCTAACTTGAACACCGTCCCGTAGTTCAAAACACCGCCAGCCTGGGTAGTTCCATATAGGTTGCCTTGCCCGTCCCTCACTACTCCTGCGAAGGGAGACTTCCCATCCCCGCCCGTCCCAGTGAAGCTATACAGCACCGTCTCCTTGCCGGTCGTATCCAATTTGAACACCGTCCCGTAGTTCGAAGTGCCGCCAGCTTCAGTCGTGCCGTAAAGGTTGCCTTGCCCGTCCCTCACCACGCCTCCGTAGGGGGAAGCTCCGTCCCCAGTCGCACCGGAGAAGCTGTGCAGCACAGTTTCCTTACCAGTCGTGTCTAGTTTGAACACTGTTCCATAGCCGGAAGCTCCACCGCCCACGGTCGTGCCATACAGAGTGCCCGCTGCGTCCCTCACTAAGGCTGCGTTGGGATATTCCCCGTCCCCTGCACCAGTGCCAGCGAAGCTGTAAAGCACGGTCTCATTGCCGGCGCGCTCCACTTTGAACACCGTGCCGCAGCCAAGTGAGCATGCAAGATTTCCGCCTTGGGAAGTGGTGCCATACAAATTTCCTGCCGCGTCCAGGATCACCCCGCCGAGCGGAGTTCTTCCATCCGTGCCGCCCGTGAATGAATAGAGTAGGGTAAAAGTCTGCGCTTCCACCGATCTGGAGGCAACGACTGATGGGGCAATCACGATCGCTAAACCCAACGCAGCGCCTGCCGCTCTCCGGTGGATTCTAAGAAACCAACCGCGTTGTTGTGTTCCGTTGTTCACACGCCTACTCCTGCCCTCTGCCTAATTTCAAGCGCAGTTTCAGATATGGTTGCTGACTCGTGACCCCAGATCTTACTGAGTCGATGAACTTACGTTGCTCAGTATAACCTGCTGCTTAGGGAAATATTGCCGAGCTTTCATCGATGTTGTAATCACTTACACCACTTATCGAGTCCTAAGGGATTGTCGGATAGCTTCTAGGCTGAGTTTTCCGCCGGCGGAGTTTTGGTGAACAGAATCTCAGGCGATGGGTTTTTTGGTGTAATGGGAATGTTGCGCCAACCACGAGAGCTTGTTCCCAAACCTCGGGTAGAGCAAAAAGAAGAGTGCGGAGTCCATCGACTCCGCACAAGGTTTATCGATTTGCGCGCTAAGCCGCGACTACGCTGCTTTTGCTAATTTGCGCAGCGATCTGAAGCCGGCGCGAACCTCTTCTGAAAAGAGTTTCGGCTGTTCCCAGGCCGCAAAATGCCCGCCCTTGTCGACCTTGTTGTAATGGATCAGTTTGGGATACGCCCGCTCCGCCCAGCTCCGTGGAGCAGGATAGAGCTCGTCAGGGAAGACGCTCACGGCCGTCGGGACCACGACGCCTTTGACGGCGAAGAACGACGCCCCCTTGTTCTCCCAATAGAGACGGGCCCCTGAGAGTGCCGTATTCGTCAACCAGGTGAGCGTGATGTTGTCGAGGACGTCGTCTCGTGTGAGGCCTTCGCTCCCTCCGGCAAAGACACGTGCGATCAGCTCGTAGCTGCGTGCGTCGTGATCAAGGAAATAAGCCGCCAGGCCGACGGGTGAGTCCGCGATTCCGTACAGCGTCTGCGGTCTCAACCCCATCTGGAAGCCGTAGCCGATGCCCTTCGCATAGACGAAGCTCAGCCGCTCGTAAGCGAGCTTCTCGTCGGCCGAGAGATTCGCGGGCGCCGGCGCGCCGGAAAAGGCCAGCTTGTCGATGTCGAGTGGAATCACGTTAGGCATGTTGGTGTGAATGCCCAGCAATTCCGGTGGCGCCTGCACGCCGCCCATAAGCTCGGTGATGACCGCGCCCCAATCGCCACCCTGCGCCACGAATTTCGTGTATCCCAGGCGCTTCATCAGCACCACCCAGGCACGTGCGATGTGGGCGGGGTCCCAGCCAGTGGTGGCCGGCTTGCCGGAAAACCCGTAGCCCGGCATCGACGGGATCACGACATGGAACGCATCGGATGCATTTCCGCCGTGTGCGGTGGGATTGGTCAGCGGATCGATGATCTTCATCTGTTCGGTGATCGAGCCGGGCCATCCGTGCGTGACGATCAGCGGCAACGCATTTTCGTGTTTTGAACGGACGTGA
>DATHJP010000082.1:0-36786 GCA_035489695.1 Terriglobales bacterium | reverse complement strand
AAAAAGCTCCAGGATGGGGCGGGTTCTTCATAGGCATGGCGTTTGCTCCTTCTGTGCTAGTTGCAGTCTTCCAGATCAACGTCGCAGATTTCACCCTCTGTGGCGTCGATGTGGAACGTTAAACGGCGGTTGCGGGTCACGCTGAGGCTCCATGTGCCCTTGCGGTCACCGGTCAGCGTGTGCGCCTTCCACGCGGGAAGCGAACGCACTTCCTCCGCTTCTTGCATGTCGTCGAGAAAGGCCAACATCTTACGCAGCTTATCCGCCGAATCGGGCGGAATGCCTTTGACGCTGTCTTCCGCATAGAGCCTTTTCAGACCCTTATGAGTGAAGTTGCGTATCCTCAACTGGGAAAGTGTAGCCTGTAGCTTAACACTTGTCAACCCCCCCAGCGCTCGACAATGCTCGAGCGAGGAGGAAGGGGGCATTAATCAGTGGTCAGTTGTCGGTTGTCGAGTGTCGGTCAGGGGACAGGTATCAGGGTGTTAGGTGTCGAGACATCAAATCAGTTGTCAGTTCATCGTTCTCGGTTCTCAGTTTACAGGTTGGTTTGAGGTTCTCTAACCCCTCTGGCCCAACAGGTGGCGGCGTGCGTCACACACGCGTTCACTAAACGCGCTGATCGGCTAAGGGAAGGCAATCCTCGGGCTGAGACGGGTAAAGATTCTAGCGCAAGACCTGCTGCGACGTTCATTGCCGTATCCTCGGATTCGCCACCGAGTACAACAAATCTGTCAGAAAATTCACTGCGACATAAGTCAGCCCAATGGCCAAGATGCAGCCTTGTACCAGGTAATAGTCACGATTGCCGATGGCTTGGATGGTCAGACGCCCGATGCCGGGCCAGGAAAAAATCGTCTCGGTGACAATCGCGCCTGCGAGCAGTGCTCCGAATTGCAGGCCGAGGACGGTGATGACGGGGATCATGGCGTTGCGCAAGGCGTGGCGGTAGACGACGGTTCCCTCTGAAAGTCCTTTGGCGCGCGCGGTGCGGACGTAGTCCTGGCCCAGTTCTTCCAGCATCGAGGTGCGCACCATGCGGGTGAGGATCGCAGCCAAAGCGCCGCCCATGGTGATGGCGGGAAGGACCAGGTGGGCGAAAGTTCCGGAGCCGGATACGGGAAGGAGGCCGAGATTGATGGCGAAAAATAAAATTAATATCGGACCGAGGGCGAAGTTTGGAAAGGAAAGGCCGAAGAGGCTGACTACGCTGAGCAGACGATCATCCCATCGATCGCGGCGGCGCGCGGAGCGGACGCCCGCAGGAACGGAAAGCAGAATTGCAACGAGCAGCGCCGCGAGCGTCAACTGCAGAGTATATGGATAGCGCTGTGCGATCAGGCTGGTGACGCTCTGGTTGAAGCGGACCGAGGGGCCGAGATCGCCGTGCAGCACGCCTTTCCAGTAGTGGAGGTATTGCTGGCCAAGCGGGACGTCCAGTCCGTATTGATGCCTGGCGGCTTGTATGTCTGTCGCTGGAGCACTTTCGCCTAGCATCTGCAGGATGGGATCGCCGGGGACCAGATGAATTAACAGGAAAACCAGGGAGACTACAAGCCAGACAACCGGTAACGTGTACAGCAGGCGAAGGGAGAGGTAGCGGAGCATGGAATCAGTTGTCAGTGCTCAGTTGCCAGTTGTCAGTAAGGGACCAGATCTCAGCTTGGTGCCCGGTGTCGGGTTGGTGCCGGGTGTCTGGGTTCGGGATATTCAATTCAGTTGTCAGTTCTTGGTTCTCGGTTCTTAGTTTTAATCTCCTACCTGGCCTAGGCGTGCGGGTTCAAGTTTTTCGATTTTTACACGGGCGATGCGGTGGCCTTCCATCTCGGCGACCGTGAAACGATGACCTTCATAGTCGAAGGTGTCGCCGATGCTGGGAACGCGCTGCAATCGGGAGAGCACAAATCCCGCGAGGGTCTCGAATCCAGCGTCGCGTGGCAGTAACAGATCATGTTGTGATTCGAGATCGCGAATACTGGCTGAGCCTTCGAGCATCAGGGCGGTCTTCCCTTCTAGAGCACCATGCTGAGGTGGGACGACATCGAATTCGTCTTCGATCTCACCGACCAGTTGTTCCAAAATGTCTTCGACGGTGATCACGCCCGCGGTCGAGCCAAACTCGTCCACTACTACTGCGAGATGGCGTTTACGTTGTTTGAATTCCTCCAGAAGTTCGGTGAGGACTTTGGTTTCGGGTACGACCAGGACGTCGTGCATGATCTGGCTGATTTTCATGTTGGTGATGCGAGGTAACACTGGCTGCATGGGGTTGGCGGTATAACGCAGGCGGGTCCAACGCATCAAGTCCTTGGCGTAGAGCACTCCGATGATGTGTTCAGGGCCGCGCTGCGGGTCATAGATGGGAATGCGCGAGTGTTGCTCTTCAACCACGCGTCCCAGGGCTTCTTCCAAGGTGAGGTCTCCGGGGAGCGAAAAGATATCCGGGCGAGGCACCATGACCTCGCGCACCGTTATGTTTTCCAAGTCGAGCGCCTGATGAATGACTTCTTCCTGGAAGGGCGGGATCTGGCCGAACTGTCGGCTGGCAGTGACAATCAGTTTGAGTTCATCGGGCGAGTGGATGGGACCCTGGCGAATCTTACGCGAGCCGAATATACGGAGTACGACGCCGGCCGCCCGACTCATCACAAAAAGGAAGGGGCGGCTGACGGTGAGGAAAACGTCCATGGGGCCAGCGACGGCCAGGGCAACTTGTTCAGCACGCTGGAGGGCCAGGGATTTAGGAACCAGTTCGCCGAGGATCACGTGCAGGAATGTGATTAGAGCGAAGGCAACTACGATAGCGATGCCGTGGGAATAAAGTGCGGCATGCGGAATGCGTCCGATGGAACCTTCAACCATGCGGGCCAACAGCGGCTCGCCTACCCAGCCTAGGGTAAGACTGGTGACCGTGATTCCCAGTTGGACGCCGTTGACCACTTCGTCCAGATTGCGGTGGAGTTTCTGGACAATGCGGGCACCGATGCGGCGAGCTTCGATGAGCTGCTGGATGCGCGTATCGCGCACGCTCACCAGAGCGAATTCGGCTGCGGCGAAGAAAGCGTTGGCTGCTACCAGGAGAAGAATCAAAAATACCCGGAGCAGCACAAATGCAATCATGGATCGCTAATTCTAACATTCCAAAGGGCGTAAGCAGTTATCCCGAGGCTAAGCTGTTGTAGAATAGGGCATAATAGTGGAAGTAGCGGTGACTAACTGCCTGCTTTGAGATTCTTTTCGTCGACTCAAACATCAGATTTTCTGCTTTCATTTCCGGGGTTTGCCGGTCTAATGCATGGGCGCGGGCAGTAACGGGCAATATCCTGGTTCTGAATCTTCGGAACAAAACGCAAACTGATTGCGTAACACCACTCGGGTCCCAACGACTTAATTGCAGGAGGCGGATGTGAACGGCAACGGTAATCATAAGAAAAAGCGTAAACGGCTGATTTATGGCGGCATCGTGGTTGGGATCATCCTGCTGGGAGCGGTGGTGCTGTACGCCTTTACTCGCGGCGGCACGAAGATCGATCCTTCGAAATTGGCGAGAGTAGAGAAAGGCGATCTGGCCAAGAGCGTGGTGGCGACGGGAAAAGTTGAGCCCATCACCAAGGTGGAGGTCAAATCCAAAGCCAGCGGGATCGTCAAGAAACTTTATGTGGATGCCGGCGACAAGGTGAAGCGAGGGCAGCTGCTCGCCGAACTCGACAAAGAAGAGATCGAAGCGCGTGTTGCCCAGGCGCGGGCGCAATTGGAAGCCAGCGATGCCAGCTTGAAAGGCACAGAGGCTGACTGGCAGCGCGCCAAAGTGGATGCCGAAGGTCCGGATGTGCCTTTGTTGAGGCGCGCCTACGAGCGGGCTTCGGGCATGGCCAAAGCAGGTGTGGTATCGGCCTCGGCTCTCGACGATGCGCAGAAGAACTACGAAATGGCGCTGAACAAACAGAACGTGTCGAAAGCGCAGCTTATCGTTTTGAAGGCCAAGATCGGGCAGTCCCAGGCGCAAGTGATGCAAGACCGCGCCAACTTAAAGCAACTTGAAGAACAGCTCGGTTACACGACTATCGCATCGCCAATCGACGGAATAGTGCTTTCGCGGGATGTGGAGCGCGGGGATGCGGTGAGCTCCATCCTGGTACTCGGTTCGTCCGCTACTTTGATCATGACTTTGGGCGATACCAGCGAGGTTTACGTCAAGGGCAAAGTTGATGAGAGCGATATTGGCAAGGTTTATCTCGGTCAACCGGCGCGGATTAAAGTGGAATCTTTCAAGGACAAAACTTTCTCCGGCAAGGTGACCAAGATCTCGCCCATGGGCGTGGAGAAGGACAACGTAACCACGTTCGAGGTACGGGTCTCGATTAATAATCCCGGCGGCGAACTGAAGGCGGCGATGACTGCGAATGCTGAAATCATTCTGGACGAGCACAAGGGTGTGCTGCAGATTCCAGAAGGCGCGATCATTTACGACAAGGACAAAAAAGCCTCGGTCGAGGTGCCGGATCCGAAAGAAAAAGAGGGCAAGAAGAAGATGGCCGTCAATATTGGTATATCAAATGGGGCCAAGACCGAAGTGCTCAGCGGGTTGAAGGAAGGCGATCAGGTTGTGCTGCAGTAGGAGCGTCGGACCTCGCACATGAACTTCAGAGCCCAAGCCGGCGGCTTGGGCTCTGCCACTTTAGAGGCTGGTTTGATTAACGATTTCCCTTCCCGAGCGTCTGAGTTGTAGGTGATCAGGCCAACGACTTGAGATCCGATTCATGAGTGTTATCGAAATCCTGCGGCAGACCTTGGAGAGCTTCCGGGCACACAAGATGCGAGTTTTCCTCACCATGTTTGGCATTGTGTGGGGAATCGCGTCGGTGATCCTGCTGGTCGGGTTGGGGCGGGGTTTCAGCGTGGACTCGAAGAAGCGCATGCAGACTCTGGGGAAAGACCTGGTGATTGTCTGGGGCGGGCGTACCAGTTCCCAGGTGGGTGGGCTGGCCGCAGGACGCGAAATCAGCCTCACTATCGAAGATGCCCGGCTGGTTCGTGACGAGTGTTATCAAGTCAAGAATGTGAGTCCGGAACTGCGACGCAGCGTGCCGGAAGTCAGCCAATTCAACTCTGCGAATCGCGGTGTGGTGGGCATGTGGCCGTCGTATCAGCAATTCCGTTCTCTGCTGTTGAGCGAAGGACGGCTTCTCACCGATGAAGATGAGCGCGAGGCGCGGCGGGTAGTTATCCTGGGCGATGCCGCCCGCGCGCAATTATTCAGTGGACAACCTGCAGTGGGCGCTGCGTTGTCTATCAAGGGAGTTCCCTACACCGTGATCGGTGTGCTGCAGAAAAAGAAACAAAATTCCAATTACAGCGGGCCGGATAACGATTATCTGTACGCTCCATACTCGGCGGTGGCGCGAGATTTTCCGCCTCCGCAGAAGCCGGGCATCGTTCGCGGCTATCTTGACAATATAGTTTTCGAAGTCGCTGATCCTGAGGAACATGAAGATGCGGTTTTGCAAGTGCGTCGAACTTTGGGGCGGATTCACCACTTCGATGCCAAGGACAAAGACGCGTTGTTCATCTGGGACACGATGGAAGGCGCCAAGCTGGTGGAGAACATCTTCAATGTGATCACGATTTTCTTCGCCTGCGTGGCGATTATCACATTGTGCCTGGGCGGAATTGGGGTGATGAACATCATGCTGGTTTCAGTCACGGAGCGTACGCGCGAAATTGGGGTGCGCAAAGCCATTGGAGCAACTCGGCGGGATATTTTGCGGCAATTTTTTGCGGAGTCGGCGATTCTGACCGTGGTGAGTGGAGTGCTCGGCCTGACGTTCGGAGTGGGAGCGTGTGTGGCGCTGACCGTGATCCCGCTGCCAGACTTCGTGCCGCATCCAATTGTTTCCCCCATTTCCATCATTGCTTCGGTCCTGACACTTTCAATTATTACGTTGACCGCGGGGATGTATCCGGCGCAGCGCGCGGCGGAGATGACGCCGGTGGATTCGCTGAGGTACGAGTAGGGCAGTGGCTAGTGATTAGTGGCTAGTAGTTAGTCTAGGAGGATACATCTTGAAATCTCGTATTCAATTTTCAGCGGTTTATCTCAGCTTTAGTTTGCTGGTCTTATTTTGCTGCACGCTTCCGGCCGCGGCTTCCGTTCGAGGGTCGTTTCAGCGCAGCTTTCAGGTTACTGGAGCGGTGGACCTGGAAGTCCTGACTCACTCTGGGGATATCAAGGTCCATAGTGGTCCGGCAGGAACGGTATCCATCAGCGGGAAAATTTTTGTTGGCGAGCAATGGTTTTCCGGGGGCCGTCAGGGCGAAGTCAGCGAATTGGAAAAGAATCCTCCGATTCGCCAAACCGGCAATAGCATTCGGATTGACTACGTCAATGTCCGCAATATCTCCGTTGATTACGACATAACAGTTCCGGCCGATACTCGATTGCGCACCCACAGCGGCTCAGGAGATCAAACCATTGAAGGTATTCGAAGCAATCTGGAGCTGGAGAGCGGATCTGGCGATATGCGATTGAAAGACTTGAACGGCGACCTGCACGCGCACACCGGATCCGGAAATATTGACGCGCAGGATGTGACGGGTGCCTTCAACGCTGAAGCCGGCAGCGGGGACATCCGCCTGAATGCAAAAGGTAGCGGGGATGTGCGAGTTCACACCGGATCCGGAAACATCGAGCTTCGCGACGTACAGGGCACGGTACGCGCCGAAGCCGGCAGCGGCGATATCACCATCGACGGTACCCAGACAGGTATCTGGGATATTAGGACAGGGTCAGGCAATGTGCGGCTTCGCCTGCCTTCACAGGCAGCCTTCGATCTGGGAGCGTCTACCGGTTCGGGAACAGTCACAGTGGACCATCCCGTGACCATGACGGTTCAGGGCAATGTGCAACGTGCGCAACGTTCGATCAGCGGTAAGGTCCGCGGAGGCGGTCCGATGCTCACCGTGCATACCGGCTCTGGCGATGTTCAGATCAACTAATGAATAGGAGGAACGATGCGATTGCGACGAAATGTTTCACTGATCCTGCTGAGGCGAGTGTTCGGTTCCGGGAGTTTGGCGGGATGTCTGCTCTTGATTCTGGTTTGCGCTCACTCGACGACGGCGGTGGCCTACGCCGAAGGTTCGTTCCAGCGAACCCTACAGGTGACTGGGCCGGTCAATCTGGACGTGAGCACCGGGTCCGGAAGCATTCAGATACGAACCGGCGCCACCAACCAGGTGCAGGTGACCGGACACATCAAGACACGAGACTGGCTGGGAGGCAACGGTGAGGAGAAGGTGAAACAACTGCAGGCCAATCCTCCGATCCTGCAGAGCGGCAATGACATTCGCATCGGCCACATCGATGATTCGGAGTTGCGCCAAAATGTATCCATCAGCTACGAACTGGTTGTTCCGGGAGAGACGCAATTGCACTCACACACTGGATCCGGCCATCAGACCGTGGAAGGTATTCGCAGGTCGATTGAGGTGGGAACTGGATCCGGCGAGCTGAAGATTACCGATATCGGCGACACCGTGCGCGCTGACACGGGCTCGGGCGATGTTCAGATCGACCGCGTGAAAGGCAACGTGCGAGCCAGAACCGGTAGCGGATCGATTCATGCTACTGCAATCGGGGGTGGGTTTGAAGCGAATACCGGTAGCGGACACATTACGCTGGAGCAAACATCCCCTGGAGCAGTGCGAGCCGATACCGGCTCGGGTGGTATGGAACTTCGCGGCGTACGTGGCTCACTCGAGGCGAAGGCGGGCAGCGGAACCATCCGTGCCGAAGGCGATCCTACGGGCGCATGGGTTGTGCATACGGGATCGGGAGGCGTTCAACTTCGATTTCCCTCTGACGCAGCCTTCGATCTGGATGCCCACACCAGTTCTGGATCAATTTCTGTGGATCATCCGGTCACAGTGCAAGGCACGGTGGGAAGAAAACAGATTCGAGGGAAAGTCCGCGGCGGCGGAGTGCCTGTGGAAGTAGAGACAGGATCGGGGAATATTGAAATTCAGTAAGAACGAGTGGTCAGTGGCCAGTGGTCAGTTGCCAGTAAAAACCGACACAGTTCGGAGTTCCTAGTTTGGGTCTTAATTCTTAGTTCGCAGTTGTCGGTTCTTAGTTCCTGGTTTTACTGGCCACCGACCACTGGCCACTGACCACTGTTTTTATGTTCTTAAAAGAACTCATTTCGCAAAGCTGGCAGGCACTCAGGCGTAACCAGTTGCGGTCTGTCCTCACTATGCTGGGGATTGTGTGGGGACTGGCGTCGGTGGTGATCCTGCTGGCGTATGGGCAGGGATTGGGCGGCAGCGTCCTGCATGCCTTCATGAACATGGGCAATAACGTGATCGTGCTTTGGCCGGGACAAACAAGTCTTCAGGCGGGTGGACAGCGCGCAGGGAAGGCAGTCACCTTCAAATATGAGGATGTGGAAGCCGTTCGTGACGAAGTTCCGATTGTGCGTGCAGTGAGCGCTGAAGTGGTTCGCGATTTCGGATTCAAAGTGGGTACACGAGTGGTCTCGGTGCAGGTACGAGGCGTGGAAATGCCCTATGGCCAAATGCGCAAGCTAGACATCGACGATGGCCGCTACTTCAGCGAGAGCGATTTTGTGGAACATCGCAGGGTAGTGATCCTGGGACACGACGCCAACAAGAAAGTATTTCAAGGCGCGCCTTCGATTGGACAGAACGTAAGCATCGGAGGTCTCGATTTCGAAGTCATCGGCGTGTTGCGCAACAAGATTCAGGATTCGATGTACAACGGTCCGGACAACAACAACGGTTTTATTCCTTTCGAGGTTTTTCGCGATCTGAAAAATATCCGCGATCCGGACATGATCATTTTCCAGCCGACCGCTCCTGAGCTAAATAAGAAGGCGCTGGCGGCGGTTCGCGAAGTTGTAGCCCGCCGCCATCTCTTCGATCCCAAGGATGAAAAGGCAACGCCGGCGTGGGACACCATCGAAGATGGCGCCATGATCAATGCTTTTTCGCTGGGATTGCAGGCGGTTCTTGGCCTGATTGGCGCGGTGACATTGGGCGTAGGTGGGGTCGGCGTGATGAACATCATGCTGGTCTCAGTGACGGAGCGAACGCGCGAGATTGGGCTGCGGAAAGCGCTGGGAGCACGTCCCCGGCATGTCCTGGTGCAATTCCTGCTGGAAGCTCTGGTGCTGACTTTCGCGGGCGGCCTGATTGGAATGGCAGTGGCAGTCCTTCTCACCTGGGTAATTCCGCCTATGCCCCTTTATAGTGACTTGTATAAGACGGACAACCACGAGGGCGACATTTTCCTGCATGCCTCGATGACCGTGATGGCAATTTCGTTTGCCATTCTCTCGCTGGTAGGGATGATCTCTGGATTTTTCCCCGCGTTAAAAGCTTCCCGCATGGATCCGGTGGAAGCGCTGCGCTACGAATGATTAAACTGGCAAGAGGCTATTACCTCAGTGCCTTGACGAAGAACTTCCCAACGGGTTACTTTCAAAAGTTCCCGGCAAATCTGCTTTTCTTAAAGTGAGGCAATAACTTGGCGCAGCGGCCGATCATTACTCTGACCACGGATTTTGGGCTCAACGATCACTTTGTAGGAACGATCAAGGGCGTCATCTTGAACATCGTTCCGGAGGCCGAGATCGTGGACATCTGTCATTCGGTGCAGGCTTTTGATGTCCTCGACGGTGCGTTGACCGTTGCCCAGGCTTACTCCTATTTTCCTGCCCGCACCGTGCATCTGGTGGTGGTGGATCCGGGTGTGGGTACAGCACGGCGTCCGATTGTGGTCACCGCCGACCGGTTTCATTTCGTTGCGCCGGACAACGGCGTGCTCTCTCTCGTATACGCGCGGGAAGAACGCTTTAACGTTCGCCACGTCACCGGAGAACATTATTTTCTACAGCCGGTCAGCAACACTTTCCATGGCCGCGACATTTTCGCTCCGGTGGCGGCTTATTTAGCCAAAGGAGTAGAAGCAGCTAAGTTTGGCGAGGAAGTGCAAGATTTTGTGCGCTTCAATGCGCCCAAACCCAAGCCGGCAGATGGAAATTCGCTGCGCGGCGTGGTGCTGAAAGTAGATCGCTTTGGAAATCTGGTCACCAACATCACGCCCGCTGATGTTCCTGCCCTCTTCCAGTCGCAGCCGCCGGCGTTCAAGATAGTCATCGGCAAGCGGGAAATCACGGAAATCAAGGCAGCATACGCGTCGGGCACGCCCGGCGAAGTCTTCGGGATTCTGGGAAGCATGGGATACCTGGAGATTGCGGCGAATCGCGGCTCAGCCGCGCAAATCCTGGGTGTGGGCAAGGGCAGCGACGTGAGTATCGTTCTTGAAGGCGCGGTGGCCGCGTCTAACGGCCAATAAGGCCGGCGCGGACTTCATGGAGCCTTGGGCCGGGGGTGGACATAGCGGTCCATTTCCGCTGTCCATTTAAGAAAGTGCCAAAGATTGTGGCGTTCCCGCCACACGAATTCCCAAAATTCCAGGAAACCGATCTGCTGCATCTTCACGCCACAATAAGTTTCGATCCGCCACAGCAGATAGGGGCTACGCCACGGGCTAAGGCGGTGGCCTCGAGTTGCGTTCCACAGAAATCGCAGAATATAGCGCATGCCGCTTGCCTAGTATAGTCCGCTTGTTCCGCCTCGGAGGGCAGCTCTCCATTGCATGCTAGAATTTTTCTGCGAGGATTCCGGTTGGATGGCTAACGACAACGCCCACCAGAAGGCCGAAGACCATTACTATGCTGCCCTGGACCTGGTGTCTGAGGGCCAGCAGGAACGTGCGCTTGACGAATACCAGAAGTCGCTCGACGCCGACCCTGTCTTTACTGAAGCTATGCACGGCATGGCCCGTACTCTGCAGGATTTGAATCGTCTGGATGAGGCGATTGTAGTGGCGAATCGGATTGCGGAACTGGATCCCGATGACGTTTTGGCGCATACCAGTTTGTCGGTTCTTTATCAGAAAAAAGGCATGATTCCGGAGGCCGAGGCGGAGGCCAATAAGGCGCGTATTCTGGGGTGGAAACAGCAGTTGAAGGGTAAGAGTCTCTAAGGTCGGGGGCTAGAATCTGGGATCTAAACTTCAGATCTCAGATCTTAGTTCTCGGTTCTCAGTTACAGTTCGTACTTCTTCACCAGATGGCGGAATGAGCGGTAAGAAATTTTCAGCAAATCGGCGGCGCGGGTTTGCACACCGTGGGATTGGGCCAGCGCAGCCTGTATCAAGGATCGTTCGATATCCGCGACATACTTCTCCATGTCAACTCCGTCGGGCAGGATGCCTCCCGTAGAGGTGGCGACGGCTCCGCCCGGCAGACCCGCACCAGCAGCTGCGGCGCGCGCCTTGGGACGTTCCGCGGGAAGCTCGACGTGGAGTTCTTCTTTGGTCTCCAGGGCGACCGCGCGTTCGATAGTATTTTCCAGCTGACGCACATTGCCGGGCCAGTCGTATCCGCATAGCGCGTCGAGCGAAGCAGTATTCACTCGCATTATGCTCTTCCCTGCCGCCGGCGCATATTTCTTAAGGAAGTGATTCACCAGGAGCGGAATATCCTCGCGACGTTCGCGCAGGGATGGGACTGAAACTGGAATGACACTGAGCCGGTAATATAGGTCTTCGCGGAAAGTATTCTCCGCCACTTGCCGGTCGAGATCACGATTGGTGGCGGCAATTACGCGGACGTCGATAGCGATTTCATCGGTGCCGCCCACGGGACGAACGCAGCGTTCCTGCAGCACGCGGAGCAGCTTCACCTGCATGGTCAGAGTCATCTCACTGATTTCGTCGAGGAAGATGGTGCCCTCGGTGGCTACTTCAAATAGGCCGCGTTTATTCTGATTGGCCCCGGTAAATGCTCCCTTTACGTACCCGAACAGTTCGCTCTCCAGCAGGGTTTCGGGGAAGGCGCCGCAGTTAATGGAGACGAAGGGTTCGGCGGCACGGGGTGAGCAGACGTGAACCGCGCGGGCTACCAATTCCTTGCCCGTGCCGCTTTCGCCATAAATAAGAATCGTGCTTTGCGTGGAGGCCACCGTCCGGATGGTGTGTTTCAGCTTCTCCATGGCAGGACTCACCCCTACGATGTTGTCCAGCGAGTTGCGGGTGGCGGCATCACGCTTGAAGGCAAAATTTTGGCGGCTGAGGGTCATCTTCTCCAGCGCACGGTTGATGGCGAGCTTGATTTCGTCCACCAGCCCGGGAGATTTGCGGATGTAATCGGTGGCTCCGCCGGCTTTCACGGCTTCGACCGCCGCTTCGTAGTCATCGACGGCGGTGATAAGGATTACGGCGGAGTCGGGCGAGACTTGATGGGCGTAGCGCAATACTTCGATGCCATTGATGTTCGGCATTTTTATGTCGGTGATGATGACATCGAAGAGCGCGCTATCGAGTTTTCTCTTGGCGGCCTCGCCTGAATTGACGGTCTCGACCTTGTGATTGTCGCGGCGCAGAGCGATGTCCAGCATTTCACAGATGGAGCGTTCGTCGTCGCAAACCAGGATGTTACCCATGGGATCTTTCCCCCATGGCGGCGGTTGCCGCAGCGGTCTTTGATGTTGATGTCGCGGCGTGCGCCCGTGATTTGGGTCCGCTGACGATTACTGTGGAGGCGCTGCTGGCAGCGGCGCGCCGCAGGCGGAGAACAAACACACTGCCCTGTCCGGGCTTCGACCGGGCCCAAACCTTGCCTTCATGGGCTTGCACAATCTGATAAACAATCGCCAAACCGAGGCCGGTACCGCCTTCAAACTCGGATTGGAAGGGCTCGAAGATTTTCTCGATGACTTGCGGGTTCATGCCGGAGCCGGTATCAGCAAAATTGACCTGCCAGTCATTTCCTGCCGCATCGAGGGTGACGCTGAGGCTTCCACCATCGCGCATAGCCCGGACAGCATTCTCGCTGAAATTCCAGAAAACTTGTTTGATCTTGTCGCCGTCAGCCAGGGTCCATGCTTCTTTCACCGCGTAGTGTCGCTCGATGTGAATGCCTGTTTTCTGCGCTACCAGGCGATTTTCGAGGAGGGTAAGAGTGTCCTCGAGCAGCGGCAACAAGTCGACTTTCGTGAATTGATACTGCTTGCCGCGAGAGTACGCCAGAAAATCGGTAATGATGCCGTTCAGCCGTTCGGACTCGCGGGTAACAATCCGCAGCAGTTGACGATGCTCTTCGCTCAGATCGGAGATGCCGGAAAGCATGCTCACGGAACCGGCAATCGAGGTCAGGGGGTTGCGGATTTCGTGGGCGATGGCTGCTGCCAGCCTTCCGACCGCGGCTAGACGATCCTGCATGCGTAGATCGCGCTCCAGGCGCCGGATTTCGGTCAAGTCATCAAACGTGTACACATAGCCCAGAGTTTCGCGGTTCGGAACTGTCAGGGTGGAAACCATCATCCGGAAGGTCTTGCGGAATGAATTAGAGGTTACAAAGCGCACTTCCGTGCGGGCGCGTTCAGAACCAACCTGGGGCAGCGGATCGAGGAACAGACGATGTACAGGCTGGCCAAGCAGGTCGTCTTCAGAGCGCTCCAGCAGTTTCTGCCCTGCGGTGTTGACCAGGGTGATGTGTCCGTCCAGTCCAGTGGTGATGAGGCCGCCGCTAATCGACTGGATAATGTTTTCGTGAACCGCCTGTAAGTTCTGCAGTGCTCCACGCGTGTGTTTCAGCTTTACATCGACCAGGCGCAGCTTGGCTGCCAGCAGGCCGGTGAGATAGGCCACGGCCAGATAGGCGAACAGGTTGACGAAAATAATCGCTTGCAGGGCTGCAAGTTCCGGATGAGTAGTGGAGTAGGAAGGCACTATTCCGTAATAGGTCAGCTCCAGAACAGTCCCATAGAGAATGAAGGCTAACGCCGCTGTAAGGTACGCCCAGGATCGGGGCAACAGAATGCTGGCTACGATGATGATCAAGGGATAAAGAAAGTTCAGAGAGCTGTCCACACCACCGGTGATGTAAACCACCAGGGTGACCAGGGCCAAGTCGGTCAGGACTTGTAGCAGAGACTGGATCCGGTGTTCTTCCCAGAAAGAAAGCAGTACGAGATAGAAGAGCGCAAACGCGTACCACAGCAGGATGCTAGTGATGAAAAGTTTTACCGGCACTGGAGAGAGGGTGAGACGGGCAATGGCCAGCTCGATTCCCAATAGAAGTGTCAGGATGATGATGCGGGCCTTGACCAGCCAGGCCAGCCACAACCGCTCATCGAACATGGAGTGCATTTCTGATCCCGATTCCCGGTATAGCGGATGCTCTTTCGCAGGAACGAATCTTGCCGAGAAATTGAACGCGTTCGCGCGGGAAGAGCTTGTTCAGCCGGACGGACGGCCGAACCGGATGCAGTGCACCGGCTCGGCCGTCCGTCCGAAAACAATATTCGTAAACTAGCCTGCCAGCTTGGCGATCATCGAGAACAGCGGCATGTACAGCGAAATCACGATGCCGCCAATCATTACGCCCAACAGACCGATGATGACCGGCTCCAGCATGGCCAACATGTCCTTGGTGGCCGAGTCGACTTCGTCTTCGTAGAAGTCGGCGATTTTCTGCAACATGGCATCCATGGCGCCGGTAGCTTCTCCGACACCGATCATCTGGACCACCATGTTGGGGAAGACGCCCGATTCCCGGAGAGGATCTACGATGGTGCGGCCCTCTTCGATGGCTTTGCGTACCTTCATCAGCGCTTCTTCCAACACCGCATTGCCTGAAGTCTTGGCGGTGATACTGAGACCTTCCAGGATGGGCACGCCGGAGGTGATAAGCGTACCGAGAGTCCGGGTGAAGCGGGCCACGGCAATCTTGCGCAGCAGCACTCCGATGATCGGCATCTTCAACATGCACAAATCGAAGTAGTAGCGTCCGCGCGGATTCTTGCGGATCTGTTTAAGACCGAAAACGAAACCGAAGATACCGGCTATGAAGAACCACCAGAAGTGACCCACGAAGGCGCTCAATCCCATTACGATTCGTGTGGGCAAAGGCAGCGCGACGCCCAAGCCAGTAAAGAGGTTGGAGAAAATCGGAACCACCCACTTGAGCAGCGCGCCCACAATCAGAAATGCTAGCGAGACTACCGATACTGGATAGATCAATGCCGATTTAACGGCGGCGCGCAGTTTGACCGCCTTTTCCACGTAGGTGGCCAGGCGCTGCAGGATGATGTCCAGGATGCCGCCGGTTTCGCCAGCTTCCATCATGTTGACTGTCAGGTCGTCAAAGACCTTGGGGAACTGTTTCATGGCGTTGGCCAGCGTGGCGCCGCCTTCGACCGTGGTCCGTACCCCATTGAGCGTTTTCTGGAAAGTGGGGTTCTCCTGGTTCGCGGCCAGGATCTCCAGACACTGGACCAATGGGAGACCGGCATCGATCATGACCGAGAATTGGCGAAAGAAGATCGCGATCTCCTTGGTCTTGACTTTGCCCGAGCCGAAAGTTGGCATGGCAAATTCTTTGCCTTTTTCCCGTATGGACCCTGGCGTGATGCGCTCACGGCGCAATTGAGTGGTCAGCACCTGTTTGTTGGCGGCTGTACGCTCGCCGCTGATTTTCTCCCCGGACGCGTTCTTGCCTGAAAATGTAAAAACTGGCATGGTAAGCCTCTCCTCGGTATCTACGTTGCAACCCGCACGCTACGATATGGGCTGCGAAAAACTGGTTTCACTTTCTCCGCTCCATGTTGAAGGAGGCGGTTCGTACTTGCCGCTCAGTGCTTGCCGGGTGCGGCACCCTTCGCCATCGGTGCGGCCGAATTCTTGTTCAAGCCCACTCCGCGACTGATCATTTCGGTCAATTCGTCCTGATTGCTGGAGCGTGCCATGGCCACTTCCAGCGTGATTTCCTTCTTGAAATATGCGGTTGCCAATGCCTGATTGAAAGTCTGCATACCGAACTTGTCCTGACCGGATTGCATAGAGGAATAAATCTGGTGGATCTTGTCCTCGCGAATCAGATTGCGGACAGCCGCATTGGGCACCATGATTTCCATGCACATGGCGCGGCCCTTGCCATCAACCTTGGGCAATAAGCTTTGGCACATGATGCCTTCCAGCACCAGGGACAACTGCGCCCGAATCTGGGGCTGCTGGTGGGCGGGGAACACATCGATGATTCGGTTAATGGTGGACGATGCCGAGTTGGTGTGCAGCGTTCCGAAGGTCAAGTGACCGGTTTCAGCGATGCGCAGCGCCGATTCAATGGTCTCAAGATCGCGCATTTCGCCGATCAGCACCACGTCAGGATCTTCACGGAGCGCGGCTCGCAGAGCGCCAGCGAAACTCTTGGTATCGGCGTGCAGTTCGCGCTGATTGACTACGCAATTCTTGTTCATGTGCACAAACTCGATCGGATCCTCGATAGTGAGGATGTGGTCGTGCCGTTCGGTATTGATCTTGTCAATCATCGCGGCCAACGTAGTGGACTTGCCTGATCCCGTGGGACCAGTGACCAGCACCAAACCGCGGGGCTTTTCGCATAATTTGCTGACCACGGCGGGCAGTCCCAACTGATTGAAAGATTTGATTTCGAAAGGAATAAGACGGAAAACCGCGGCAGTTGCGCCCCGTTGATTGAAAATATTGGCACGGAATCGGGCCAGGCCTTTGAGGCCGAATGAGAAGTCGAGTTCCAGGCTCTCTTCGAAGCGATGCTTTTGGGCGTCGGTCATCACGCTGTAGGCCAGTTGCTTGGTCTCGGCCGGAGTCAACTGTGGGAGATCGAGCGGTACGAGGTGTCCATGCACGCGGATCTGCGGCGGAGAGTTGGTGGTGATGTGCAAGTCGCTACCTGACATCTCCAACATTCGTTTCAACAGATCGCTTAACGAAAGCGCCATAATCGTTTCTTCCTTTTCCCGGTTAGTGAATGGTTTCGCGCGCCACTTCTTCCAACGTGGTCTGGCCCAGCGCGACTTTGATCAGACCGCTGCGGCGCAAAGTAATCATGCCGCGCTCAATCGCTTTTTTCTTCAGTTCCACGGCAGAGGCGCCCACCAGGACCAGTTCTCTGATCTCGTCATCTACTTCCATCACTTCATACAAGCCGGTCCGACCCTTGTATCCCGTGTTGTTACAAACGCCACAGCCTTTGCCTTTCTGAATTTTTACCGTCTTCGCTTCCTCCGGCGTGTAGCCCTCTTCGATTAATGCCGGATAGGGAACTTCAACCACTTCGGTGCATTCTTTGCAGATACGGCGCACCAAGCGTTGGGCGCAGATGAGGTGAACCGAAGTCGCCACGAGGAAAGGCTCAATACCCATATTCATTAGTCGGGTGATGGTCTCCGGTGCGCCGTTGGTATGCAGGGTGGAGAGCACAAGGTGTCCGGTGAGCGCCGCCTTGATGGCAATTTCTGCGGTTTCAAAATCTCGGATTTCGCCGACCAGAATGATGTTTGGATCCTGTCGCAAAAATGCGCGTAGTGCCGCTGCGAAGTTCAACCCGATCTGTTCCTTCATCTGCACCTGGTTGATACCGCCCAACTGAAATTCGACGGGATCTTCCGCGGTCATGATGTTGGTATCCGGCTGGTTCAAGCGCGAGATCGATGAGTAGAGAGTGTTGGTTTTTCCGGAGCCCGTGGGACCGGTCACCAGCACCATGCCATAGGGTTTCAGGATGGCTTTCTCGAACTTGACCAACGACTCCGGCTCGAAACCAAGTTTGGTCATGTCCAGACGAAGATTTTCTTTGTCCAGCAGCCGAAGCACGATTTTTTCACCCCACAGCGTGGGCAAAGTGCTGACGCGGAAATCGAGCTGCTTCTTGCGGCCGCCGACATTCATTTTGAGCATGATGCGGCCATCTTGCGGCAGCCGCTTCTCGCTGATGTCCAGCTTGGCCATAATCTTTACGCGTGACGTGATCGCGTCCTTCAACTTGAGCGGAGGCGACATAATGCTTTGCAGCACGCCATCAATACGGAAGCGGACCCGGAACTCTTTCTCGTATGGTTCGAGATGGATATCGCTGGCTCCGCGCTTTACCGCGTCGGTGAGCACCAGGTTGACCAATTTGACGATGGGAGCTTCATCAGCCGCTCTTTCAAGATCGGCGAGCTCCATCTCTGTTTCTTCGGATTGCAGTTCAACGTCTGGCTCACCCAGCTCGGTCATGGACTGCATGACCTGCTCAAGATCTTCCTGATTGCTGCCGCCGTAAGCTTTCTCAATGCCTTCCTGGATCGAGCTTTCCGATGCCACCACCGGTTCGATATTGAAACCGGTCATGAACTTGATATCGTCCATGGCGAAAACGTTGGTCGGATCGACCATAGCGATGGTGAGTGATGCGCCCACGCGGCTCAGTGGCAAAATCTGGTAGCGCTTGGCAGTTTCAAACGGGATTAGCTTTACGACGGAAGGATCAATTTCAAAATACGAAAGATTGATAGCAGGAACACCGTACTGCCGTGAAAGGAAGTTGGTAACATCTTCATCAGTAAGAAAGCCCAGCTTCACCAATGCCGAACCCAGGCGACAGTTGCTCGCCTTCTGGGCCTTGATCGCCTGATCCAACTGCTCTGGGGATATGACCTTCTCTTTGACGAGAAGATCACCCAGCCGTTGAGACATACCTCGATCTCCTTCTGAGCGGCAGAGAAATGTTGTTACGTTGTCGCTATTGCCGCGACGTGCGCTGCTATTAGGGGAGAACTTGCAGCGTATCGCGTTGACACAAATTGTCAACGCAGATGCGTTATGACACCAGTAACTTTGGTACCTGACCTGGACGAATGAGAGCCGCGGAAAGTCCTTTAGCTCACGCAGGGCGCGTCAGGAGCGCATTTTGCGATTTCGGCACTTGGCGGGACATGGCCTTTGGTAAGGTTGCCCCGATCCATCTGGCGCTGTTTTTCGGACATTTACGGTTCCGAAACGAGAAGAGCCAAGCCCAAGCGGAGCTTGAACGGGGCACCCTCGAGACGGGAAAACCGATTTGAAACAATCCAGACACGCCACCGCTAGCATTTTCGCCTTACACTTATGATGGGTGAGATGCGCAATCCCTCGCAACACGAACATGTCAGAGCCTATTATCAAGCGCTGTTTCGCGCCTGGGGTCGGCAGCAGTGGTGGCCCGCCCGCACTCGTTTTGAAGTCATTGTTGGAGCCTATCTGACACAGAACACCGCGTGGACAAACGTAGAGATTGCTCTGTGCAGCATGCGAGCGGCCGGTGTGCTGAATCTCAAAGGGGTTCGAAATATATCGCTGTCGCAGCTGGAAACGTTGATTCGTTCTTCGGGGTATTTTCGCCAGAAAGCCCGTCGGCTAAAAACTTTTGTGGCATTTCTTGACGCACACTACGGCGGTTCACTGGATCGCATGTTCACCCAACCTACGGAAAAACTCCGCGATGAATTGCTAGCACTGAATGGGGTCGGGCCAGAGACGGCAGACTCCATTTTGCTTTACGCGGGTCAGCATCCGGTATTCGTGGTCGATACCTACACCCGCCGCATCCTGGCTCGTCACGGGATTCTGCCGGCGAACGCTTCGTATGATGAGATCCGCCAACTTTTTCAACGCGCCCTAGTTGCTAGTGCAGAGGGCGGCGGTACGTCTCGCAGGGATTCGGGTGCACATGGTAAGAAACTGACACTTGAAAACAGAGTTGTCGGGGCCGCGCACCGACCGTCGGCAATGAGTACCGCTAAACGCTCGGCCCTGGTTCAGATCTACAATGAGATGCACGGACTGATCGTGGGCGTGGGCAAGAACTATTGTTTGAAGTCACAACCGCGCTGTGAGACGTGCCCGCTGCAATCATTTCTCCCACAAGCATCGACGTGGAGATAGGCAATCTCAAACATATAACAAGTGGCCAGTGGGCAGTAGTCAGTGGGTTCGACTGCTCGCTGCGTTCGTGGATAAATGCACGTCCGGCTTATAATGAACGCTCAGCCCCCGGCACTTATGTCTGGATGATTCGGTTCGAGAGGGATCATTATCAGCGTGTCCACGGTCAACCCAATCCGCCCAGCAGGAAAAACATCAGGCCGCAAGAAAGCTATTATCCTGCTGGTTATCGGGATCTTGCTGCTGTTTGGGCTGCTTCTCTCACAGTCTTCTTTCGATCTGCCGTTTCTGAACCCTGACACCAATCAGCAACTCCTGTTCTTTGCCGCGCTCTCGGCCGTTATCTTTCTCCTCTTTGTAGCGTTGACTTTCGTGTTAGCCCGCAATCTGCTGAAGCTTTTTGCGGAACGGCGGCTGGGCGTTCTGGGATCGAAATTCCGAACTCGCCTGGTAGTTGGCGGGCTCATGCTTTCCTTGCTTCCCGTGATTGTGATGTTCTGGTTCACTTACGGGCTGATGAACCGATCCATCGACAAGTGGTTCTCGCGGCCAGTGGAAGAAGTGCGCGAGGACACCTCGGCCATGGCGTCGCTACTCTCGAAGTACGCGGCGCAGAACGCGCGTTCCGAAGCTAATTCGATTGCCTCCTCGGCAGAGACTCAACATGCTTTTTCAGGACACAGTTTTTCGGTTGTGATGAACCAGTTTCGAGAACATGAACTCACTCTGCAAGGCGGGTTCGCGTTGGCCATTCAGGACGGAAATGCCGAGGCCAGCTTCGGCGCCCCAGCTCCCTGGCCGTTGCTCAAATCCAAGATCCCCTGGGAGCGAATCACGTCGGACCTTCCCGTACATTTAAGTTGGGAACAGACTGACTACATTCTGGGGACGGCTCCGGTAGGAGAGCACGGCATGATTCTGATCGCTATGCCGTTACCCGAGAAATTTTCTCAGACAGTGAAGCAGCTGGAAACCAGCCAAAAGCGATATTTCGAACTTAGTCGCGAACGCAAACTTCTGCGTCGAACCTACATGGGGCTGCTGCTCCTGCTGACGGTCCTGGTGCTTTTCGCAACCACCTGGCTGGCGCTGTTTCTCTCCAAACTGGTTACGCGTCCAGTAGTCGCGCTGGCTGAAGCGACGCAGGAGATTTCACGCGGCCGACTTGATTACCGGGTAGAGATTCGGGCGGCCGACGAGATCGGAGATCTGGTGCGATCGTTCAACCGGATGGCCGAGGACCTGGAAGCGAGCCGACGACAGATTGAGGCTTCCAGTCGCGATCTTGGCGCCGCCAACGTCGCTTTGGAGCAGCGACGCAGACACATCGAAACTATCCTGGAGAGCATTCCTACCGGCGTGCTCTCACTGGATGCGAACCGCCGGGTTACCCACCTGAACCATGCGCTGCTGCGTATGTTCCATCCGGTGGGAGCGGAATCCAGCGTGCTCGAGGGATTGATCGGCGCTGAACTTCGTGACTTGTTCGCCGCCGACATCCTTGAGGATCTGGAGCCACTGCTGCGGCGTGCTGAGCGCATGAGCACAACCACTACACAGTTGGAAATGGTTCTGCAGCCGGCGAAACTTAATGTCGCGGTCACGGTGGCGACTCTTCAGCATGAGGGTCAGAGTTTGGGATATGTTCTGGTATTTGAAGATTTGTCCGATCTGTTGAAGGCTCAGAAGCAAGCTGCTTGGCGTGAGGTGGCACGCCGCGTGGCTCATGAGATAAAGAATCCGCTCACGCCGATTGCGCTCTCTGCGGAACGCATCCGGCGGCATCTGGAGCGTGGTACGCGTCTGGATCCGGGGTCGCGCCACGTGCTCGATGACTGTGCCGCAACTATTGCCGCATCCGTGGAAACGGTGCGTACTCTGGTGGACGAGTTTTCAACTCTGGCGCGATTTCCGACCGCCCAGCCTCAGCCTGCCAACATCAATTCCATTGTGGAGAGCGCGCTGGCCATGTTCAATGGCCGCCTGGATAACATCCGCGTACAGACTTTTCTGGCGCCGAATCTGCCACGCGTAATGGCTGACCCGGAAGCTATGAAGCGGGCATTGGCCAATCTGGTCGACAATGCTGCCGAAGCTATGCAGGGTTCGATGTTGCGCGAGATTCAGATTTCCACATCCCTGGTGGCCAGTCGCGATGCCATCGAGGTCGCAGTTTCCGATACCGGCCATGGTGTCACGCAGGAATTAAAGGAGCGGCTTTTTCTCCCCTACTTCTCCACCAAGAAACGAGGGACAGGTTTGGGCTTGGCCATCGTGAACCGCATCATCGAAGACCATCGCGGCTCGATTCGAGTAGAGGAAAACCGGCCAGTGGGAACCAAGTTTGTAGTTGAGTTGCCGGTGGCTTCCGAAAACATTTCAGTGCCTATCGTTGTCCAGCATGCATAACATTCTCATCGTGGATGACGAATCCAGTATCCGGCAGTCACTTCAGGGCGTGCTGGAAGACGAGGGTTACAAGATTTCAACCGCGGAGAGCGGTGAGACCTGCCTGGAAGTCCTGCGTAAGCGCGCCTTCGATGTCGTGCTGCTGGATGTCTGGCTGCCTGGAATGGACGGCCTGGAGACTCTGGAGAAAATTCGCGAGACCGATAATGCTCCCGAGGTCATCATGATTTCCGGACACGGGACCATTGAAACCGCGGTCCGCGCCACCAAGCTTGGGGCCTACGATTTCCTGGAGAAGCCCCTGTCTGTCGACAAGACACTCATCCTGCTCAAAAATGCGATTGATGCCAAGCGTCTTCGCCTGGAAAACCGCGATCTCAAGAAGCAGCTCAGCCCCAGAAGTGTCATAGTCGGCGAGAGTATTCCAATGAAAGCGCTGCGCCAGCAGATTCAACTCATGGCGCCTACCAATGGTCGTGTTCTTGTGTATGGCGAATCCGGTACTGGTAAGGAATTGGTAGCCCACGCGATTCACGCTCAAAGTTTGCGCAAAGATGAGATGTTCGTGGAAGTGAACTGTGCGGCGATCCCGGAGGACCTTATCGAAAGCGAGCTATTTGGCCACCGCAAAGGATCTTTTCCGCCCGTCACCCTCGACAAAGAAGGCAAATTCCAGAAAGCGCACGGCGGCACTCTTTTCCTCGATGAAATCGGGGACATGAGCCTGAAGACTCAATCCAAGGTGTTGCGCACGCTGGAAGAGCAGCGGTTTACGCCGGTTGGAAGCGATGAGCCGATCACCGTGGACGTGCGCGTGATTGCCTCGACCAATAAAGATCTGGAGGAAGAAATCTCCAAGGGAAACTTTCGCGAGGATTTGTTCTATCGTCTGAACGTGATTCCCTTCTCGGTTCCTCCATTGCGAGAACGGCAAGAAGACGTTCCTCTGCTGGCTCGCCACTTCCTAAAGGAATTCTCGGCAGCATACGGACGCCGGCCGCGCGAGATCAGTGATGACGCGATTGAAACGTTGATGCGTTATTCATGGCCGGGCAACGTGCGCGAACTTCGCAACGTGATCGAGCGCATTGTCATCATGAATCCCACGACAACGCGTTTCGACCGCAAACACTTGCCTCCGTTAGTTCATCGGGATGGCAGTCGTGGCGCCGCGGGCAGCGAGTTTTCTACTTTGCATCAGGCCCGCGCTGCCTACGAACGAGATTACATCCTGAAAAAGCTCGATGAGAATCACGGGAACGTCAGCCGCACTGCCGAGGTGTTGGGACTGGAACGCAGCCACCTGTATCGGAAGATGAAAACTTTGGGGATTGCTGCCAAAGAGTGATTACTTTCTGGTCTCCAGTTTCCAGGTTACCGCTTGATCATGTGGATCTCGGTGCCGTTCTTGAGGAACTTCACTTCGTCCATGAGTTGGTTGATGAGATAAATTCCACGGCCGTGGTCGGAGTAAATATTCTGTCCTTGGATGGGACTGGGGATCACTGCGGGATCAAAACCTTTGCCGGGATCGCGCACCACGATCAGGATCTGCTGCTTATCATCACAGGCCACATCGCATTCGACAATCTTGGTAGCATCAGCCTGAGCACCGTGTACCACGGCGTTGGCTAAGGCTTCGGTCAATGCCACCTCAATCGCATCTTCTTTGCCGGTGGCACAATGATTCTGCTTTACCAGATCCATCACCCCGCGGACCACGGGATCGATGGCATTCTTATCCGCCGCGAGGCTGACCCGCAGCTTCAAAATCAATTTGCCGGCATCAAAATTACAAGTCGTTAGTTCGCTGGACATGGTCCGGTAGTGCGAGTGTCTCTGATAGCGTCAACTCTCGATTCTACAAGATTGCGCCGTTACAGCAACAACCGGCGGTTTTGTCCGATGTGACGGAAGTGCAGGTTTAGGTCTTTTCCGGTCCTGCCAGAAGCGCCAACTCACGTCGCCAATCCAACTCTTGTACGAAACCGTGTGACTCCCGCCAGTCCGGCCTGACCTTCACGAAAAGCTCCAAAAACACTCGCGTGCCCACCATTGTTTCGATCTGCAAACGGGCGGCTGTACCGATTTTCTTTAGCATCTGTCCGCCTTTGCCAACCAGAATTCTCTTTTGCCCTTCGCGTTCACAGTAGATCGCGGCCGCGATGCGTGTCAGTTTTGCCCCTTCCTCAAATTGCTCGATTAGAACGGTGGTGGCGTGTGGCACCTCTTCGCTGGTCGCCATCAAGACCTGCTCGCGGATAGCCTCAGCCACCATGAAGCGGATGGGCTGATCCGTTACCTGGTCATCTGGAAAATAACGCGGCCCTTCCGGCAGGTTTTCGACCAGTTTGTCCAGGAGAACATCGAGACCTTCACCTTTCAGCGCAGACATTGGGATGATCTCTTTGAAAGGGTACAGACTGCGGTATGCCTCAATGACGGGGAGGAGCTTTCCTTTTTCGCGCAGCAAATCAATTTTGTTCAGCAGCAGAAATACCGGCGTTCCTGACTTTCGCACAATGTCGAGCACGATCTGATCGTCAGCCGAATGCTTTCGTGTCGCATCCACTATCCAGAGAACGAGGTTGCAGCCTTGCATAGCATCGCGGACATCTCCCATCATTTTCCGCCCCAGCGAACTGTCCGGGGTATGCACTCCTGGAGTGTCAATGAGGATAACCTGAGCTGCCGGTCTTCCCTTTTTTTTGGGAATGTGCACGATCCCGAGAATACGATTACGCGTAGTCTGCGGTTTGGGACTGATGATCGCCAGCTTCTGGCCTACGAGTTTGTTCAACAAAGTTGATTTGCCGGCGTTGGGACGGCCGAGGATGCAAACGAATCCGGAGCGAAAAGACATCTGGCAGGACTATATCAGCTTCATCTGTCTGGGTTGGGCCACCGAGATTCGCACGCGCTCCACGCGCCGCTGCGTCGCCTCCAGGACTTCGAAACGCAATCCGTCATCTTCGATCACTTCGCCCTTTCGCGGAATGCGACCGGCTAGTTCGCTTACCAGTCCTGCTACCGTGGCCGACTCTTTATCCTCGGGACGGACGCCTAGCAGTTCACCCAGCCGGTCCACGTCCATGTTGCCCGGCACGATATAGGAATGCTCGTTTTCCCGAATGACTTCAGCTTTTTCGTGTTCGTCGCGAATCTCTCCGACAATTTCTTCTACCAGGTCTTCGATGGTCACCAGTCCTGCGACGCCGCCATATTCGTCGACAACAATGGCCATGCGGATATTGTTGTTCTGCATCTCGCGAAGCAAATCGCTGCCCAGCTTGCTTTCGGGGACAAAATACACGTCCTTGCGCATCAGCGAGTCCACGGTCCGGGTGTGAGCTTCGCTGTCTGGAACTTGTAGCACGTCCTGGGCGTGGACGATGCCTACGATGTTGTGAATGGTTCCGTCGAAAACCGGGACCCGAGAGAATGGCTTGGCACGCAACAGTTCGATGAATTGTTCTACCGTGGTGTTGGTAGGGACGGCGACAATTTCCGGCCGCGGCTTCATGGCTTCCCGGACGGTTTTCTCGCCGAACTCCACCACTGACTGGATTAAATCGCGATTACTCTCGTGGAGAATACCTTCTTCCCGGCCTGCCTCAATCAGCGCGTCCACTGCTTCAGTGTGGGTCTCGGGCTGCTCCTCTGAATGTTCCCGGGTCAACGCTGCGACCGACTGCAAAAAGCCCAACACCAGGGTTACGGGCAAGACGACGTAAATAAGAATTCGCAGCAACAGCGTCCAGCGGGCAAGCCACTGACCCTTCGTGCGCGAGAAGAATACAAAAGGCAAAAAGCGGTTGAACACAATGACGATCAGGATGAGGCTCAAGATGATTTCCAGAATCTCGTGTCCGCTCCAATCCTGGTCTCTAAATACGGCGTAGCCCAACAGCAAAGCGATTGAAGCGGTGATCAATTGCGTCAGAATCGCCATGGAAAGCGCAGCCCGGTTCCGGCTCACGCCAAGTTTGGGCTCGACCTTCAGCTCAAAGGCGTTGAGGTTGTCCTGAAATTCACGGGACAGGAATCTACCGATCTCGGTATAGAGCCGGTCGACGTAGGAAACGAGGGTCAGCGCGCCCAGGAGCCCCACAATCGCGATGGCAATGGCGAAGTTCATCGTACCCGCGTTGCGCGGCGTTTGCTGGCTCTTGCCATCGCAAATTTATTGCTTGAAGAAGCAGATTGGGCGACGCGCTTGCGTACACTTTTTCGTTGCATCGTGGTAATCGGTGAACGCGCCTTGCGTTCGGCGCCATTCGCTTGCGGCTGGCTGCTTCTGTCAATCAGGCCTGCTGGCAGATGCAGAGCCCTCCGCAAGCGCTCTTCTGTGCGCGCCATCTCGCCATGATCGCGCTCATGGTCATACCCGGCGAGATGCAACAGTCCATGCAACACCAGAATTTCAACCTCTTCCGCTGGTGAATGTCCGAGCCGACGCGCATTATGGGCCGCCATCTCTGCTGAAATCGCCACATCGCCGGCGAATGCATTCCCCAGTCCGAAGACTGGCGGGAAGGACAGCACATCGGTGGGCCGGTCTTTTCCGCGAAAGCGGCTGTTCAATGCTCGCAATTCCGAGTTGCTGGTAAGCAGCACGTTCACCGCACCATGCAAACGGGCGGCGAGGCGGGCACGAGTCACAAATCGCGCCAAAGCGATCTCGCTTAGCCCTGCGACATTTTTTCGAACAATGATCAAGCTCGTTCCTGGGAAATATTCCGATCCTCGTGTTCCAAAATAAATAGGAGGACCGAACCCGGCCCTCCTGGTCTAGAGGATTTTATTCCTTAGTTTCTGCTTGCGCAGGAAATGTTGCAGTCTTTTCCTGGGGCAATGAGTTGGTCACTGCAGGCTTTCCATTGGCGCCGTTGTGCGATTCGCGCAGCACGGCCTCTTCCGCTACCCGAGTTTTGTGCTCATCGTAAGCGCGAATGATGCGCTGTACCAGGTGATGCCGCACCACATCGCTTTCATCGAAGTATACAAATGTCAGACCTTCGACGTGCTTCAAAACATCCGCCGCTTCGAGCAGACCGCTACGCCGCGCATTCGGCAGATCAATTTGCGTGACGTCGCCGGTAATGACGGCTTTGGAGTTGAAACCCAAACGAGTGACGAACATTTTCATCTGCTCTGAGGTCGTGTTCTGCGCCTCGTCCAAAATTACGAAAGAATCGTTAAGCGTGCGCCCCCGCATGAAGGCGATGGGGGCTATCTCAATCACATTCTTTTCCAGATAACGATCTACCTTCTCCGGTTCGAGCATGTCATAGAGGGCGTCGTATAAAGGCCGCAGATAGGGATCGATCTTGTCCTGCAGAGTTCCCGGGAGGAAGCCCAGGCGTTCGCCCGCCTCCACAGCCGGACGCGCCAGGATGATCCGATTCACGCGTTTCGACAGCAGCGCGGAAATGGCCATGGCGACGGCAAGATAGGTTTTACCGGTACCTGCTGGGCCGATGCCGAACACCATGTCGTGGTTCTCGATGGCTTCCAGATAGCGACGCTGGTTGACGCTCTTGGGCTGCACCGTACGACGACCGAGCGAGCGCTGCCGTCCCGCTTCCGCCAAGCCCCGCAGCGTGGTCTTGGGATCAGCCATCAAGACACGCAGCATGCTGTTTAAATCGCCATTGTTGAAAGTAAATCCGGAACGTTGCAGGTGATCGTAATCGGCAAAAACTTGCTCGGCCCGGGCGACATCGCGCGCTGCTCCCTCCAATTCGATGGAATCGGAGCGCAAGTCAATGCCGATGTTCAGGCCGTCTTCCAGCACGTGCAGATTCTCGTCCCGCGTGCCGAATAAGGTTTCAATGTTAGGGGTGATATCGATCTTCTTCTTCATTCAGTTATAGGGCGCTTCCCTCCCGCCTGTAGTCTTTGTGTCAGAGTTCCTGGATGCCCGGGCATAGCCCCGCCCGTGGCGGCCAATAAGCCCGTTTACGCACAAACTATTCTGCTGTCTGGAGATAAAACCAGTCGAGGTGCTCGCTCCCGAGGTGCAAGCAACTACCATTGGGTTTAGGGTACCCCCGCCCTTAGATGGGAGTCAATGGCCGCACGATGCCCAACCAGAGCCCGGAACGTGAGACTTAGAAAGTCCAAGAAAACACTTATCGCAGTACCGAAGCTGGTGGATCCGATCACTAAGCTCCTTTTCCTTTGCTCTCTGCATTCGCGGCCGGCACGGCACGGGTTCGTGCCCACTGTCTGAGCTCCTGAATTTCTTCCGCCCGGGTGGTCGAGAGTGGAACCGTGGCTTTCAGTGCATCCAGAAGCCCTTGCGTCGAGACTTGCTGCTTACTGGAGAATGCTGCATACATCGCGGTCTGCACTGCGGCATCAATTTCGGCACCGGAATATCCTTCTGCGGCTGCCGCGATCCGCTCCAAATCAAAGTCGGCCGGATTTCGTTTCCGCCGCACTAACTGAATGCCAAAGATTTGCTTGCGCTCCGTCTGATTCGGCAAGTCTACGAAGAATAATTCGTCGAACCGTCCTTTACGGATCAGCTCCGGCGGCAGCACGGACACATTGTTGCAGGTGGCGGCGACGAATACCGGCGCCTTTCGATCCTGCATCCAGGAAAGAAATGCCGCCAGAATGCGCGAGGAAACTCCGGCGTCCACCGACGCCGAATCCGGCTGGCTTCCAGCAAAAACTTTTTCGAGCTCATCAATCCACAGCACACAGGGCGCTAGACCCTCGGCCACTTTAAAAACTTTCTGAATTCGTTTCTCGGTTTCTCCAATGTACTTGTCGAAGATGGCAGCGGCATCGAACTTGACGAGAGGAATGTTCCACTCTCCAGCCACAGCTCTGGCACAAAGGCTTTTGCCGCAGCCCTGCACTCCGAGGACGATCATCCCTCGCGGCGGCTCCAGGCCGAACTCCCGGGCTGACTCTTCCCAGGCCCCACGACGTTGCGCCAGCCAGCGTTTCAAATTATCCAGACCGCCAACACTGGCCATATTGTCAGAAGCATCGATGAACTCCAGCATGCCGGAGTGGCGCAGCAATTCTTTCTTGGCTTCGAGCACATCTGTAACCGTCTCCGGGCAAAGAGCATTGCGGCGCACTAAGGCTTGAGAAACCGCTCTGTCGGCTTCTTCCTCGGTCAGACCACGCAGATTGTTCGCTACCGCGTCCACTCCGGACGCATCCAACGCGCGTTTCACTGCATAGGTCTTTGTCTTTGCCAGCCTGTTGAATATTTCGTCGATAATCTGCAACAACCGCTGCCGGTCGGGCAAAGGTAAATCGAGATATTCGATCAGCCCGGTTAACTCCGGAGGGATCGCAACCGACGGGGCGGTGAGAATTAACGTCCGCCGATTGGCGGAAAACTTCTGTCCCACATCGCGAAGGCGCCGGACAATGACCGGGCTGTCCATGTGACGATGAAAATCCTTAAGAATGAAGACGGCTTCCAGCGTCATGGTCTCGAGGTTGGCGAGAGCCTGCACCGGATCCTGCGTGTTGTAGATAGCTGATTTGCTGGATTCAGGAGCATCAGGATTCGCAGCATGTCGAGTCACATTGATTCGCATCTGCAGATTGGCTCCCGGAATCGCGGGTAGGTTGCTGCCGGAACGGACCAGTCCGTCTGCGATACTCCATTCAAAGACGGCCATATTCAGTTCGGCGCAGGCGGCGCGCACCAGGCCCACGGCGCGCGTTTCCTCGATCGTCTCCATGACCACGATAGGAGTGGAAGAGTTGATCAGGATTTTGAGGCGCTCGAGTGCATCCGGCATATGGGTTTGGTCGGATTGGTTTGGTCACACTGGTTTGACCAGTCGCAACTTACTACCGTAAAATAGTTTAGTCGGTATTCCACCCGAACTTCTCTTTCTAGAGAAAGCCAACAGAAACGAAGGTAACGAAGCCAGATGGCAAACCATTTTTCGGCGCTGAAACGCGCCCGTCAGACTGAGAAACGCACCGTCCGCAACCGTAACAACCGTTCGCGCCTGCGCGGCGCTCTGCGAGAACTACGCGAATCGCTGGCCAAAGGCGAGAAAAAGTCAGCTGAGCAGGTATTTCGTGAGACGGTTTCCGCTCTCGATAAGGCTATTCAGAAGGGCGTGATTCACGAGAACACCGCTTCGCGGTATAAGTCGCGGCTGCGGGTAAGGGTGAATGCGCTGAAGTAGAGTAGGTCGAGTTTCGAGTTCCCAGTTTCCTGTTTCCAGTTTTCGCTCTCTAATCTTTCATAATCTTTGGGTTTGGTCAGAGAACGATCTGGAAATATTTCTGTAAGGGCGCTTGCCACTCTTCTTCTGATTCGAGCACTTTTTCTTCCCGATTGCCTAGCCGCGTGATGATCAACTTCCGATCTGCCAGCGTGATCCGTCCTTCGCGCGTGGCTCTGCTGCAGATTCTTTTGCGGGTGAACGGTGATTCCGGCGAAGTCTGATGGTAATGGCACATGGGTGCAAACTCTTCCAGGCGTCGAGAAATGAGGGAAAACGTGTACTCTCCTTTCCAGCTTCCGTCGGGTTGAGCTCTTTCTACGTGACACGACTTCCCTTCTTCTCTGATACGAAACTTCTGTCCATCCTGTAATTGCTCGGCGTGCGTCTGCAATCGTAAAGGTTCCAGGAAGCAATCTCCAAAGCCCACATCCGCCAGCCAGGGTTCGTCAAGATCCACACGCAGCGTCATATGATCGAATTCGGGAGTTTCCGTTCCATCTTCCCGCGGGACACGGGCGGATAGCAGAGTGACTTCAAATCCCAACCCGCGCAGTAACGCGGCGAAAGCGCCGTTCAGCTCGTAGCAGAAACCACCACGATGGCGGTCAACGATCTTGCGCAGGAACGCGTCTTCTTCACAGACAATCTTCGTTGCTCTTGCGATGTCGAGATTTTCAAAAGGGACGGTCAGCAAATGTGCGCGATGAATTGCGCGTAATGTATCTGCTTTGGGGATTGTGGGTCCGGTGTATCCGATGCGGGCAAGATAGGAAGATACATTGAGCATCGACGGGTCGCCGAGTTACACCGGCAACTCTTCCTGTGACCAGCCGGGCACTTCCGGCTTTGGTTCCGTGGTCAAGTCGAGCACCAATTTCTCCAACATCATGCGTTTGCTTGGAGGATTGGAGCGTAATGCGAGGTCGGCTTTTGCGATCTGGCGGATAGCCCGAGTCAGTTCGCGTTTCGATTTGTAGCGGCGAGCCTGGCGGATGATGTCGTCGGCGGCAAAGGGAGGCACGCGGAAGCCCTGCCACAGCGCGGCCCACAGCATGCGCTGATCTCGTACGTTGCGCTCGAGAATGACCAGCATTTGGCGGAAAGTTTTTGCCAGCATGTAAAGATGACCGATCGCAGCTTCGTCGCCATCACCGGTAGAGAGGATGGCATCCAGCATCTCCAGCGCACGGACGCGATCTTTGGCGGAGATGGCATCGGTCAGTTCATAAAGCGATCTTTGTTTCGCGGCCAGCACCATAGTCTCGACGTCGCCCAGGGTGATTCGCTTTTTCTCGCCCACGTAGAGAATGAGTTTCTCCAGTTCGTTGGAGATCATCATCATGTCGCCACCGAGGGCGTCCACCAGTTCGCGTGCTGCATCCGGCTCAATTTTCACTGACTGCAGGGCGCAGTATTCGCCAATCCAAAGTACGGCTTCGCCTTCTTCCACCCGGGCCAATTCGACGATGGCACAATACTCGCCCATCGATTCGCGAATACGTTCGTAACGCTCTTTGTCGGTCAGATCCATGCGGCGAGCATCGGCGGGGATGCTGATGTGGTCGGCTACAAAGATCAGGACGGCAGCCGGGTTGGGATCCTTGCAGTAAGCCTCGATGGCATCCAGTTTTTCCTGGTTCGATCCCCGACCGAATAAGTTCTTAACTCCGCGGATAAAAAATACCTGGAAAGGCGCCATCAGTGATGGGGTGCGCGCGCGATCAAGGATCTCGGTCAGGTCGGTTTCCGACAGATCAAAGTCGAACAGACTGAAGTCGCGCAAATCGGGTGGCACCAGATGTTCGAGAATCGCTTCGCGGCAGCGCTTGCGGAAAAAGACTTCATCTCCAACGAATACGTATGCAGGCCGCAGCTTGTGTGCTTCCACTTCCGATACGAAGCGGTCAGCCTGCGCGAAGGCGCGCATTAAAAGCCCTCCAGAATGTTACTGACCAGGGTGCGGGCAAACTCGCGCGATAAGCGTTGCATGGCTGGAGAATCTTCCTCGAAAAAGCTGGAGAGCTCGCGCGATACCTGGTACTGCTCACGGAATATGTAAGAAGGATTCTGATACAGAACCTTGCCCTGCTTGTCGGTCAACGAGACTCTCATGCCGACAACCACGAGCACACTAGCGGCGCGTCCGGTTTGTGAGTCATAAGTAAGAGGAGAAGCGTAGCTGGAAATGACGGTGCCCTGCAACGTCGCATCCGCTGCCTGATTCGGCCCATTTAGAACTTGATAATGAGTGCGTGTCACCATCTCTCGTACCACCGCCGCAGTAAGCATCTGCTCGATTTTGTAAGTCTGGGTATTGTTGACAAACGCTGGAACGGCAATCGTCTTGACGTTATCGGGAAGCTGAACGGCGTGTCCGGCGGTGTGATAGCCGCAGCTTGTGCAGCACACACAAACCAACACCGCGAGCCAGCGCTTCACTGGATTTTCCCTTTGGGCCGGCTGGCGGCCATGGTCTCTGCACACTCGACCGCAGTCGATGCCGCGATCCGCAGATTATCGGAGGCCGCCCACAACCAGAAGCTATTCGCACTATTTGGGTCAGGAACTATCGACAAAAGCACATCTCCCTGTCCCGCGGCGTTCACGTTGGTGGGCGCTTCTTCGGCCAGAAGAGTGATGTTCACATGCTCACCAGCCAGTGCCTGTGAAAACGTGGCCAATTCCATGGCTTGTTCCAATTCGACATGCACTGCGAAAGCGTGTCCATGAAATATCGGGGCCTGCACCAGCAGCAGCGACGGGAGCGGCGCATCCTTGCCTGCGATGCGCTGGTAATGCTTCAGCACTCGATGCTCTATTGTGGCCAAGGCGGGAGCCGCCTGGTGTCCATAGCGGCTTACCATATTGAAAGCCACCTGGATGTCGAACACATTCTTGGGCAATTGCTGGAACGAGAGCAGATTCACCGTCTGCTCGTGCAGTTCGTCCATTCCCTTTTGTCCGTGTTCGGATGCAGGCTCGTACACGGTAGCCACCGCGCGCTTGACCTTGCCAGCCCGGTGCGCTCGCAACAGGATAAGAGCCAGCACCACGGCGGCCGGATGCGCCACGACCGATGGCCCCGGCTGCAATTCAACGGTTAGTGCCTGGCCCAACTGGCGTTCAACCCACGGGGACCGTACTACTGCATCGGGTTCGTCTTCCAGCGCGTAGGAAAGATCCACAATTGCGCTGCCTGCCTTGCGGGCCGTCTTCCAATTTCTGCGGGTACAGTCCGGATCTGACGCGAAAAAAGCGAAATCAATTTTGTCGAACTGTTCGGTTCGGACGCTCTGGATGAAAGTAATCTCATCTTTCAGGGTCTCAAGTTGTCCTAGAGATTCATCGTCGTCCAGAAGCTTGATATCCAGCGAAGGAAAATTGCGGTCGCTGAGCACTTCCGCAACTTCTTTTCCCTTGAGCGTTCCCGCGCCGACAATTGCCAGACGGTAAAAGTTGCCGCCCCGCATGGGTTCGGTATGTGCGAGCGCGGTCGATTTTGCGTGCGAACTCATGAAGTCTGCGAAGCCTCCTTGTAAGCCGGAGGCGATGGTGGACCGCCCCTTCGCCGGAAAATCCATTGCAAACGCCAGACCACACCCGAGAACATATAGAGCAGCGCAATCGCGAACAGAACCCACTCTGAGAAATACCAGATAGCGGCAAACAACAGGCCGAAAAGAATAATAAGTTGGAATGGTTGCCGCGAACGGAAATCAATGTCTTTGAAGCTGTAGAACCGCCACGTACTCACCATCAAGTATGCGACCGCGACCACCATCAGCATCCAGGTAACCGCAGTCCACCAGGATGCGATCGGATCCCCACCAGAAAAATGCACTACGGCAGCAATGACTCCGGCGCCAGCGGGAATCGGCATGCCCACAAAATATTTCTTTCCCGGAGGTCCCGGATTTGAGGGTTGTGGGTTGGACGTAATGTTGAAGCGGGCCAGACGACTGGTCCCGGCCATCAGGAAGAGAAAGCTCGCGATGGCGCCCAATTGTCCCAGCTTGCTCAACAGCTGGGGTGCCAGGACGGCGGGCAACTGGCGGAAACCCCAACTCCAGGCCAACATAGCCGGCGCTACGCCGAAGGTGATGACATCGGCGAGCGAATCCAGTTCCCTGCCAAAATCGCTGCTAGTTTTGGTCATCCGGGCAATACGCCCGTCGAGCCCATCGAACAGCACGGCAAAGCCAATCGCTTTAGCAGCATTATCGAAGTGCCAGAAGTCAGTGATGTTGCCGTGCGTGACTTGCAGAATCGCATAATAGCCAAACGCGATGTTCGCGGTGGTGAACAAGGAGGGGAGAATGAACATCCCCTTGCGGAGCTTTTTCGGAGGGCGATCTTCCAGTCGTCGCTTTGGGGTCTCGGGAAATTCCGCGTCCATCAAAACGCTCCTTGCCGGGCCTGTTCAGCCCCAACCGCCGCAAGTTCGGGCGGCGGCATAAACGCCAACACACTGCTTCCGCCTTTTACCCGATCCCCGATCTTCACTTGGAGATTCGCGGAGACGTCCAGAAAAACGTCCACTCGCGAGCCGAACTTGATCAGTCCTACCCGTTCTCCGCGTTCTACCCGATCGCCTGCCTTTTTGGTAAACACAATCCTGCGCGCCAAAAGCCCGGCGATTTGCTTGAATATCACCGGCTCACCTTCACCTTCGACGGTGACAATATTCTGCTCGTTGTGTTCGGCGGAGGTTAAATTCATCGCGTTCCCAAACTTTCCCACCTGATAGCGGACTTCCCGAATGATTCCCCCGATTGGAGAGCGATTTACGTGAACATCGAAGACATTAAGAAAGATGCTGATGCGCGTTTGCTGGACACCACTTTCCCTTACCGGCCAGATACCTGTAACTTTTCCGTCGGCGGGCGATACCACTACCCCGGGCGTGTCAGGAATCTCCCGGTCCGGATCACGGAAGAACCACAGAAAGAACGCCGCTAAAAACAGTGCGGGCAGCGCCCAGAATATGCCCGCAATCCAGCCCAGCAAGACAGCCGCGCCTAGAAGCGCGAGTGCGTAATAGTAGCCGTCAGCAACCATGGGGAGTACAAGAATTATAGTGCAGGGCTACAGCGCGCATGCGCCTTTCATGTTAAATGCCAATAAAAAAGGCGCTTATGAGCGCCATTGATTTAAGCGAATGAACCCTTTGGCGGCTTGGCCGCACAAAGTCTGGACGGGAATTAGGCGACCTGATGCTGCCGATACTGGCGCTCGATCGATTCCATTTGATCTTTCAGGCGCAGTTTCAGCTTTTTCAGCCGGACTTCTTCCAACTTTTCATCTTCGGTGAGATAACGCTTTTGGGTGAGTGAATCAAGACGTTGTGCGTATTGGGTATGTTCCTGCGCCAGCTTTTGAAATTCTTCGTGGCTGGCCAGGAGCTGGTCCCTCGGAGTTAGCATCCAGCAGACCTCCTGCCCTGATTTCAGTCTAAAACTAACATACGACCTATGCTGGTTCAATCCCAAATTCCATACTTTAATAACAAAATATGCACCATAAACGAGGCAAATTATGCAAAGTAAAGACAATACGTGATGGCGTCCTCTTCCGGTCCGCGGTAATAGCCCTGGCGGCAGCCGGATTGGACGAAAGCCCATTTTTCGTACAACGCGCGGGCCGCGTGATTAGACTCGCGCACCTCTAAAAACACCATTTCCGCACCTGCAATCCGCGCCTTATCAAGAAACTCGCCGAGCAGACGTGTTCCCAGACCGTGTCGGCGGGCGGGGCCGGACACCGCCATATTTTCAATCTCCCATTCTTTGTCCAGGGCCCGCGCCACAAGGAACCCTTGGATGCCTTCTCTTTCTATAATCAGCGCTTCCCGGCGTGGTTCACGCGCTGCGAAGACTTGTTCATATTGCTGTCGCGACCAGTGCGCAGCGGTGACTGCATGCGTCTCCAAGGCCATCATGGAGGAAATGTCAGCGGAGGTAGCGGGACGGACTAGCAACGAGTTTCTAGTTTCCTGTTTCTGGTTTCTAGATTAAGAACGGCTTTTCGAGAAAATCTCTGCATCGGTTCGCCGGATGTAATTCGCTTCCAGGGCTTCCGGTGAGACAGTTTCGCCCGCCAAAATCTTTTTCCAGCCCAGACTGGCAATGGCGTCACTCTGCTGAACAGGGACTTCTACCACTGAGATTCCTTTTGCAGCAAGCGTTTCGGCGATGCTCTTTTCAGGCGTCATTAACGTCAGACCGTCAACCGAGGTGGCTAAGGCTTCCAGCGTGATTAGGCGCTCGTCGATCATCCTGGCTCGGTCAGCCGCGACTTGGTACCGACCCGCGTAAACTTCCCTTCGACCCGCATCGAGGACGGCAA
>DATHJP010000081.1:0-4716 GCA_035489695.1 Terriglobales bacterium | reverse complement strand
GGGTCTTCTGTGACCAATTTTCGTAGAATACGTTCCGCTTCGTCGTAGTGCTTGCTGCGAATCAGGGCACCTGCTTGAGCCAGAGCCACAGGACAAACCGCCGTGCCCGTCTCCGGTTGGGAGATAGGCAGGGCGCGGAGGTTCTGGATGAGCGCCTGATCAGCCCCTGCCATTAACAGGGCATTGGCGACGGCGTCGTCTATCTTGAAGGCAATATTTCGCCCGTGAACCAGTTGGCTCAGGCGATGGCTGGACACTCCGCCAGTCAACCACGCGATCAGTTGAGTGCAATCCAGGCTTTTTTCGGTATTTTCAGCCGCCGAAGGAATAGTGAAGAGAACCAGGAATAAGAAGACCAGGCTGATTGAGAATCGCAGGACTTTTGCCCGTTGAACACAGGTTTGCCAACTCATCTCCGAAACATAGACTGGAGCAGTTACGAGGGGTAGGTCACCGAAGTAATGTGTAATCAATCCTGCAACTTACATGCGAAAGGCGGGGATTTGCAGTCAGCGAGAGAGGGAACTTGGTAGTGGTGCAGTTTGAATCCTCTCACCTTACTATCGCAATGGAGGCACGGAAACCTGCTTCGCTGAAAGCCATGCCGCCGCAGTCAAACATAATGTAATCACGATTGAGAAAGCGATGGGTATGATAAAGAGGTATCTCCAGCTTACAACCGTGATGGCGGCAAAACAAAGGGCGAAGGCCCACGCCGTGCCGCGCATGAGCGCCAAAGTCGCTGCCGGAAGGCCACCTAGCTGCCATGCCAATATCGCCGCGAATAGATAAAACACGCCGACAGAGAATCCGGCCGCCACAAAGAGGTCCCAATACGTGCGGTTGAACCCCTGCACGTCAAAGTGAATTGACCGCATTGAGCCAAGAAGGGCATCAACTCCCCATTTGGGATCAGACTGGCGAAAGCCGAGTGTATGTCCTACCGCGAAAAGCAACAGAAGAACAGCAGCGATTCGATAAAACATGGACGCCTTCATTCTTGCCTCCAGAGAGCACGGCAGCGGGCACCACTATCCTGCCGCGGAAGGTTCAAACTCTACCACTACCGGGAATTTCGATATTTGACGACAGAGCAGGCGTCCAGTTAAGCTCAAAGAAGTTTCCGGGGCGTAGTGGGAGGATTTGATGTTGGAAGGCCTGTTTCAACCGATGCACCTGCTGGTGATCTTCTTCATTGCTCTCCTGGTGTTCGGTCCCAAGAAATTGCCGGAACTGGGCAAGGGCATCGGCGAAGGCATTCGCGCCCTGAAAGATGGAATGAAGGATAAGCCGGCCGAGCCAGCCGAGGCGCCGAAGTCGGAAGTCAAAAGCTAGTATCGCCGCGCCGGGTTCCTTTCCTGGCCCGTCAGAAGCCGTTACTCTCAATCCAACTCACTGCAGCCTCGCCGCCATCCAAGGCATCGCGGCGGTATGAACCCGCAAAGGCCTGATTGGACGCGGAAAGTGCGGGCTTGTCTTCTGATTGCAGTTCACGCGGTGCACGACGTTGTGCGATAGCAAAGATTCCTTTCCTCGCTTTTCTACCCAACCTGGACTTCTCGATTTCCCAAGGAGGCTGTTGTGCCCAAGCTGCGCGTCTTCTACATAGCAACATTCTTCGTCTTCGTCTTTACGGTTACATCGCCGCTGTTCGCAGATCAGATTGTTCTGACCAATGGCGATCGTATCACTGGACAGATCCTGAAGTCTGACGATAAAGAGCTGGTGATTAAGAGTGAATATGCCGGAGAAATCACGGTGCAGTGGTCGGCGATTCAGGCCATCACTTCCACGCAGGCCCTGCATGTCAGCTTGAACAATGGCCAGACAGTGGTGGGCTCAGTCAAAACAGCAGATGATAATTTCCAAGTTGCCACGACAACGCAAGGTGCGGTGACAGCCCCGAAAAACTCGGTGGTGCGGATCAGAGGTGAAGCGGAAGAAACAGCTTACGAGAAGTCTTTGCATCCCAGTCTACTGGAAGGATGGCAAGGCGGGGCCAATGTCGGTTTCGCCTTGACACGCGGCAACAGCCAAACCAAGAATCTCGCTTTGGCCTTCACCGCCCAGCGCAAGACTGTCGACGACAAACTTGGCCTGTATGCCAACACGGTGTATGCCAGCAACGACGCGCCTGGAGCGATACCCAGCACGACGGCCAATGCCATTCAGGGCGGCATTCGCTACGATCACGATTTGAGCTCACGAGTCTTTGCCTTCATCAACGGCGATTTCCAGACGGACGACTTGCAGAACCTGGATCTGCGGTCGGTTCTCGGTGGCGGACTGGGTTATCACGCTATTAAGTCTGAAGCCACCACTCTGGATTTCCTCGGGGGCATCAACTACACACGGGAGAAATATTCTCTCTTCACCCGCAACTTTGCGGCAGCCACGATCGGCGAGGAGCTTTCGCATAAGGTTGGAGCCGGCACACTCATTACACAGCAGCTGTATTTTTATCCCGACTTAAGCGACCCCGGCGAGTATCGCGGAACCTTCAATTTCGGGACCGTGACCAAGATCAGTAAATGGCTGGGCTGGCAGAACGCTTTCGGTGACATTTACGTAACCAATCCGCCTACGGGGAAGAAACAGAATGACATCATATTCACCACAGGGTTGAATGTGTCGTTCACCCATTGAGCTCCCGAATCAGGCGTAAAAAGTTTCATGTCAGAGATTTATGTGGGTCGAGGCGTATTCTGGGGACATCGAACATAGGGAGTGGTTGGGGTCATGGAAGGCGCGCGGAGGATTCATGGAGAGACGGTTCGAAGAAAGTGAGCGCCGCGACCCAGAAGATCGGCTGATCGATGAGAACGACCGCCGGGAACGGAAGGACAAAATGATGGACAAAACTATCGCCGACACCTTCCCTGCCAGCGATCCTCCTTCGTCACTACCCGACCCGGACGAAGATTCCTTCGCCGCAACGGCGGTAGCCTGACTCTGTATCGGTATCTCATTAGAAAATAAGATACTAGGGGAAGCTGTCATGTATCTCGAAACCTTCATCCAAGTATGAATGGCGTCGGGGTGGACATCCGTCCCGACGGGTTCTGGAGGCTTTATGCGCAAAGTTGGAATCGTGTTTGGAATCTTGGTAGTTGTCGTCATTATCGGGGTAGCGATTTTTGCGGCAACCTTTGACGTGAATCGTTATCGTGGACGCATTCAGTCTGAGCTCGAACAGCGTCTGGGTCGAAAGGTGACCCTCGGTCAAATGCATTTGAGCGTGCTGCCGCCGCGCTTTCAGGTCCAGAACATCGCCATTGCGGAAGACCCCAAGTTTCCCAATCCCAAACCGTTTGTCCAGGCGGATCAGTTGGACGTCTCTGTAAAACTGATGCCGTTGTTCAGCAAGTCGATTGAGATCGATTCGCTGAAACTGCAGCGACCCACGGTAGAACTGGTGAAGAACCAGCTCGGGGTGTGGAACTTTGCCTCAGTGGGGGCTAATGCTCCCCAGTCATCGGGTTCGAAATCCGAATTCTCCCTTAGCGAGCTGGCGATCCATGATGGTCTGGTCGCAATTACCGACTTACAAAAAAAACAGCCCCGAACCGTGTACGACCATATTGACGGGACGCTGAATGATTTTGCGCCAGGCCAGCCGTTTGCGGTCCAAGTGGCCGCGCGTATGCCTGGAGCAGGAAATCAGGAAATACGCTTACAGGGAAAGGGTGGTCCCTTAGCACAGGGCGATCCGGCATCGACTCCTTTTAACGGGACACTGGACTTAAAGGGAGTGGGGATCGCAGGGCTTCAGCATTTTCTCAACAATCCCGCATTGACAGATTCCGACGGAACACTGTCGGGACAGACGAAGATCCAAAGTGACTCAGGGAAGTTGTCCGCCTCCGGCCAGATGAACATTCAAAATGCACGGGTTCATGGAGTAAACGTGGGCTACCCGATTACCGCCGATTATGATCTCAGCGATGACTTGAAAAATGACTTGCTCACGATAACCAAGGGAACCATCAAGCTGGGACAAACGCCGCTTGCCGTTCATGGAACTGTAAACACCAGGCCGACGCCGGCGCAGATGGATTTGAATGTGAAGGCGAGCGACGTTTCCATTGCAGAAGCGGCACGCTTGGCATCCGCGTTTGGCGTGGCATTTGGACCGGGCACAACGGTCAACGGACGTGTTAATGCTGATATCCAGGCGCGTGGCGCGGCGGATAAGCCCGCCTTGAATGGCACAATTTCAGGGCGGGATATACAGGTTACGGGGAAAGATATCGCGCAGCCAGTCCAGGTTAAAGCGGTAAATCTGGCGCTCACTCCGAACGAGATTCGTTCCGATCAGTTCAATGTGACGTCGGGTAACACAACGATGTCGACTCTGCTCTCGTTGAAACAATACACATCGAATTCTCCCATCATCGATGCCACGGTAAAGGCTCCAAACGCAACCCTGCCGGAAGTGCTGTCGATCGCGAGGGCTTATGGAGTAAGCGGGTTAGACAAAATCAGCGGGTTGGGGACGATTAATCTGAACGGCCGAATTACCGGGCCGGTGAAATCGATCACATCCGACGACATTCTGCGAGTGCTGAACGGAGCTGCGAATTTAAACTTCAACAATGTCCGCCTGAATGGGACCGATATCGCTCATCAATTGGCCACGATTGCCGGATTTGCCAAGACAGATCAAGGCTTCACGAACATCTCGCGCATGACCGGTAACATCGCCGTGACCAATGG
>DATHJP010000080.1:0-5078 GCA_035489695.1 Terriglobales bacterium | reverse complement strand
GCGTCGCTCGATGATCCTATGACCTTTCACCCGGAGGTCGCGATATGGACAGAAGACAAACTCCCGTGGGTAAAGCTCGATCCGAGTCGACGTGCTTTTCGCCGGAGCAGAGATGAAAACGCCTAACCAGGCGCTGCAGCCAACGGCTCAGACGGCGTCGTTCTCTTGGATGTCCAGCGTAGCTAGTGTGCTTCCAGGAGCTGCCACTTGCGTTCCCCTGAGCCGTGGCTGAGCTTGTTCTCGTTAGATGATGACGCAGGAGAGCGACGATGAGCAGCATCTGAGACTGCTCGGCATTTTCCATTACGTTGTTGGCGCGCTCACAGCATTATTTGCGCTGTTTCCGCTTATCCACTTTAGCCTCGGACTGTTTTTCGTACTCGCGCCTCCGCATTCGACCCAGCAACAAGGTGGTCCGCCTCCAGCAATCATCGGCTGGTTTTTCATGATTATCGGTGGAATGCTTTTCCTACTAGGCGAGTCTTTCGCCGGCTGTGTTTTCGCGGCAGGACGATTTATCCGCTGTCGTCGCCGCTATTGGTTCGTCTTTGTCGTTGCCTGTTTACAGTGCGCCTTTTTCCCCTTCGGCACGGCACTTGGCGTTTTCACCATCGTCATTTTATCGCGTCCTTCAGTGAAGGAGATGTTCGGCCTCGGAGTCAGTGAGCAGCCACCAGCCATCTAACCAGCCGCTGCAGCCGACGCCTAGCTCGCCACGGCCAGTCCGTCCGAAAGTGGCGGACCGGCTTGTTTCCTCGCGTTTTTTCATGAATAAAATACTTCCAGAGATTGCCAGCCGCGCTTTGATTCGCATGCTCCCGATGCTTCACCCGTTCGGGCTTCCCGTCTATGTCGCACCGCTTCGCGCTGGCTCCATTCGCTAGCCGCGGCTGGGCTTGAGCTCGTTAGACGTAAATGTGGAACGGCAAGTTACCCGAGCCAAAGCCAAAGCAAAAAAGAAATTGTAAGCAGATATAAGCTTACTTTGTTTCACAGTATCAATAAATGAATAGAATGAATCCTAAGTCAGCTGGAGAAGAATCAGAGCCCAGACTGCCAACGGATCTTCGCAAAGCCCTCGCGGCTATCTCAATGGCGAAGGCTCAGTGGAGGGATCTCACGCCGATCGCGTGCAGGGACTTTATTAGTTGGATAGAATCAGCCAAACAACCGGAGACACGTAGACGCAGGATCGAGAAAGCCTGCTCGATACTTGCGGCCGGAAAGCGACGCCCCTGCTGTTATTCAATAGTGTCATTTAACCTTTACACAGCCCTCGCGGCTACCCCGATGGCGAAGGCTCAGTGGAGCGATCTCACGCCGATCGAGCGCAGGGACTTTATTAGTTGGATGGACTCAGCCAAAGAATCGGAGGCACATAGACGCCGGATCGAGAAAGCTTGCGTGATGCTTGCGGCCGGAAAACGACGCCCCTGATGTTTTCAATCTCTGAACAAAATGAATCGTAAGGTTGATGGGTATTTAAAAAGATCCAAGTGGCAGCAAGAGTTGGAGAAGTTGAGAAAGATCAGTCTTGCCTGTGGGCTAACCGAAGAATTGAAGTGGGGTAAGCCTTGTTACACGTTTCAGAACAGTAACATTGTTATCCTGCAGGGATTTAAGGAATTCTGTGCGCTTTTGTTTGCCAAAGGTGCCTTGTTAAATGATCCCAATGGTCTGCTGGAAAAACCCGGCGAGAGCACGCAGGCGGCACGCCGGATTCCCTTCACCAATGTTCGGGAAATAATTGAGATTGAGCCGGTCTTGAAGGCTTATATCAATGAAGCCATGGCAGCGGAAAAAGCCGGTTTGGAAGTGGAGTTTAAAAAGAATCCAGAACCTATTCCGGAAGAGTTACAAAATAAACTGGATGAAAACCCTGCCTTGAAAACTGCTTTCAGGGCATTGACGCCGGGACGGCAAAGAGGATACATCCTTTATTTTTCTGCCGCCAAACAATCCAAAACCCGGGAGTCGAGGATTGAAAAATGGATGCCGCAAATTCTCAGTGGAAAGGGATTAAATGATTAGTAGTGCCACTAAACGTGCGATTCTTCGCTGCGTTCACCTTATCTTAAGCATTCCGATACTCGGTTACATTTATGGTCCGCCTGCGGAAGTTCAACAGTATGCCGGCGCTGCTCGGTTTGTTTTCGTTCCTGTAATTATCCTTTCGGGATTTTGGATGTATGCAGGCGTAATCTTCGCCATCATTGGCGTGGCGGTATGGCTCGGTGCAATTTACCTGTCTGGAATTGGGGCGGCTATCCTGAGTCAGGTCGCGCTATTCATCGCGCGGAAGACTTGGTTGGTGATTTTTGCGCGACATTCAAAGTGATTGAGCCTATCCATGCAGTGCAGCCAAGCGCTGGCTGCTGCGCGGTCATCTAACATTTGCACCCTGGAGTCTTCGTGTAATTGGAGACTTTAAGGTGAGATTGGGGAAGTTTGTCGTCTGGAAGAACTGCTTTCAAATCCCTGTCGATTGGAAAATTAATGGAAACCCTACAAGACCTCGGAAAGGAATATCAGCAGCGATTTGCCGCGCTCGCTCTCTACCGTGACTCGGTATGGCAGGTATTAGTGCGGGACTTTTTTCAGCACTACGTTGATCCGAGTGCCACCGTTCTCGATTTGGGAAGCGGTTGGGGAGAGTTCATACGACATATCCATGCCGACCGGCGGATCGCGATGGATCTTAACCCCGATATGCCGTCTCACGTCGGCCCGGGTGTGGAAACGATTCTACAGGACTGTTCGCAGACCTGGCAGGTTTCGGATTCTTCACTCGATGTTGTTTTCACAAGCAATTTCTTTGAACATCTTCCTGACAAGGACGCGCTTCGGAGGACGTTACAAGAAGCTCGGCGCTGCCTGAAGGATGGAGGGCGTATTATTTGTCTTGGTCCGAACATTCGCTTTTTACACGGCGTTTACTGGGATTTCTGGGATCATTTACTTCCGCTGACCGACCGTTCGATGATTGAGATTCTGACTCTCACGGGATTCGCCGTGGAGCGAGTGGAGCCTCGCTTTCTTCCTTATTCCATGTCTCAGGGATTCACCCCTCCGATCGGTTTTATTTCTCTGTATATTCGCCTCCCGTTTCTATGGCGCATTCTAGGAAAGCAGTTTCTCCTTGTGGCACGAAGGGCCTAACCAGCGCTGCAGCGAACCGCGGCCACTCCTTATGTCTAGGTGGCTCTGTTTCATGGCGTGTAGTTCGCGCGATCGCTGATCTTGTGTCTCGTTAGGCCAAAACTTACTGAGAGTTAAAACCTATGTCGTTCGAACAAATATCCTATCTCGCGCAAATTGTTGCTTCGGTTGGCGTGATTGTATCTCTGATCTTTGTCGGTTTACAGATCAGACAAAATACCGGCGCGCTCCAGCGCAACGAGCATAATTCCACGATGGCGCAATGGACGGTGATCCGCATGGCCATCGCCAAAAACCGTGACGTTGCCGAGTTGATGACCGGTGGCTTGCATGGAGAGCGTGCTCTCGATGCCGCCGATCAGCTGAGGCTGGAGCAGATGCTGGCTGAGAATGCATGGGCGTCCTTCCACATTTGGGAGAGAACGCAGCGCGGTATCTTCCCGAAGGGGACTTTCGAATTGTCGTGTGGAGCATACCTGTGCGGCTTGTTCAGAACGGCAGGTGGCGGGAGGTGGTGGCGCAGCGCCAAAGAGACGGGCTTCCCTCCTGGGTTCGTCTTGGACGTCGACGCCATGCTCGCCAAGAACAGCGACGTGTACAGCGGAGCATCCGTTGCGGTGAACAAGGACAGCCATAACTCGTAGGAACTGACTTGCTGATGGTCGCGCGCTACATCTTCTGGCTCACATTTGGAGTGCTCGCGGTTTTGCTCGGGCTCGCGATCATTGGTTGGGTGTGTTACAACGAGTTCGTTGAATGCCTGCCACAGTATGGTGGGTTCCGCTGGTGGGAGCCGTTCGGGATCGGACCGGCGCTCGTCACTACCGGCTGGTATTGGCTTAAAAGTCTTGCCCAGAAGCGCGTTACCGATGAAGCCAAGCCTAACTACTGGAATGGAGCCGGGCGAAGCTGTTATTACTAGTTCTCTTATGACTTCATTTCCCTATCCCGCTGCAACGCGCGCCCTCGCTCGCCAGCCGTTCGATCTCGATCGCGGTTAGCGTGATTGTTTGCCGCCGCTTGCGCTCCCCTGAGCGGTGGCTGAGCTTGAACTAGTTAGACCTTAATGCTCGATACCAACAATGAATCTTACTGACATCTTCACCAACGACAGCGAGAAGGCGATACCAAAACCCAACGCAGTTCGTCGCCTTAGCGGCGACGAAGGCCCGTGGAATCCTGAGCATGTGCGCGGTATTATCTGCAATCCATGCTACGCTGGGGTCGGGCCTTATCCCGGGCTCGTTCCCGAAGCAGCATGGGTGCACGCGGCCGCACGCGCGATCCGGGAGGACGGAGCAGAACAGTTTCTCGTTAATATGCTCCAGATGCTTCGCGAGTCATTCGAGCATGCGCATCTCCAATTTGGTGACGCCGAAGACGACTAAACCATTGCACATCCAACGACCTAACCAAACGCTGCCGTTTCGATCATGCGGCAGGCGCCCAGTTTGTCGAGACGCACGAGCTTGGTCTCGTTAGTGACCGCCATGACGTTCATTGACACGAACCATCTTAACGTAAAGGAGCCACGAGCAGGCTGGAAAGGCCGATTCTTTCATTCCCCAAACATGACGTTCGCGTACTATGCTGTCGCAGCGGGTGCGTGGATTCATGAGCATTCGCATCCAAACGACGAAGTCTGGAATGTCATCGATGGCGAGCTTGAGATCAAAATCGCCGCAGAAACGCAGATCGCTGGTCCTGGATGTGCGGTGGTCGTTCCTCCAGACACCGCCCACTCAGTGAAAGCGCTCACTGACGTCCGAGCTATCGTCGTCGATTATCCAAGGCGATACTCCATCGGCGGCACAGAGCTTTAGGTTATGGATGCCACCCCGGCCCACCTGCCCCAGCATCGTAAAAGGTCCCCTAGCTTACCAAGGGGAGGGCACGGGTTAGCTCGCTTGTTTCATCCC
>DATHJP010000079.1:0-2301 GCA_035489695.1 Terriglobales bacterium | reverse complement strand
CCATTTGGTAGAGTTGCAGGTGTGATGTCTGGATTTCCTTCAATCGTGCTGCCTAAGGACTAAATAGGATCCCTCTTTCAAGATAGATTGGGCTATTGACTTGTTATGCCGCTCGCGAAAAGATGGCTTCAAAGAGTGTTGCCGTGATTGGAAGCAAATGGCGCTGGGTGTCGCTTAGACCAGTATATCGCCTGGCACATGGACAATGCTATGTCATCGTTAGTCTGCCAAGACACGGGTGCCGACATTTCTGGTAACGCCAAGTGATGCGATTCTCACCGCTGTGAGAGGAATTGTACTTCTACACGTAGTCAAATAGCGCCATGAAGCCGAAGTCCATGTGCAGTTGTTGGTGGCAATGGAAAAGAGTGAGGCCAGGATTGTCGGCAACGAAATCAATCTCGCACTGTTGATAACCGCCCAGCATAACCACGTCCTTCATGACGCCGGCAGTCTTCGTTCCCGCGAGATTCGTAAGCTCAAAGCTGTGACGATGAAGATGGAGGGGATGAATGTCGTCGCTGGCATTGCGCATCCGTAGACGATACCGTTTACCTTGTTTCAGGTGGAACGAAGCAGGTGTTATTTGGTTGCTCATGGGATACGCGACCCCATTAATGGTCCATCGGTTGAAGCCTTCTTCAGCGGCGTTGTCTTTGACGAAGGTCATATCGAAAGTCTCGTCCGGCGCGGGAGCTGAGGCACCGGGCTTGGCAAAACGAGTGTAGCTCCATCGAAAAGGCGCAGGCGTTGCCCACTGCGGCTTGCCCGATCGGCCAGCGTACTCAACAACGATGCCCATGCCATGGTGGCGGTCGTCATCCGCAAGATCGCCCATGATCCAAACACCAGGGTGATTCATTGTTACAATTGCCGAAATACGCTCCGCAGTGCCGAGCCATAGAACGGGAACATACGCAGGGTTCGGCACCGGGTTTCCATCGAGCGCGATGACTTGGAACAAGTGGCCAGGCAAGGCGAGGCTCCGAATTTCCGTGGCGCTGCCGTTCAAAATGTGAAAGAGAACGCGATCGCCTTGCTTTACTCGGATCGGCTCGCCGTGACCGAGCATGCGACCGTTAATGGTAAAGAACCTGTAGCCAACCTCGTAGCCGTGCGGCATGCCCTTGCCGAGCGAAGCTTTCATGGCGGTTTCGCCGGTTTCCTTGAGAGCCTTGTCTGTGGCAGAAGGCGACAAAAAATCCTGAGCCATGTCGCCACCGCGGCTGAGGGTCGGCTCGAACTCCTTCAGAACAAGAAAGACTTCCCGATCGTAGCGGCCTGGATTTCCTTTCGGCTCGATGTAAACCGGTCCAACCTGGCCGCTATATTGGCCGGCCGACAGATCGGCCCCAGCGCGATTGTGAGTATGATAGAAACGTAACCCGGCTGGGTTAGGGGTGAAATTGATGCGTCGCCAGCCACGTGCAGGAACGTAGGGCGTGCCTTCCTCTGCAGCCCCATCGACTTCGGTAGAGACTATTTGGCCATGCCAATGCAACTGTTCGGGAGTATCCGTGTCATTGAAAATATCTACCGTTACTTCGCGGCCTTGTTGAAAGCGGATAAGCGGGCCGGGGAACTGCCCGTTGTAGGTGACAGTTGAGAGGATTTGGTTAGGCGCAATCTCGATGGGCGCAGCCTTGATGCGGACCGTATAGTCAGCAGCAGGTTCGGCGCCAGCGGGGAAGAGATGTTTTGGAGAAAACAGAAGCGCGCCAGTCGCCAGGCCAACAGTGCGGAGAAAGTCACGCCTCGTTTCAACAAATCTCTCCACCAAATATTCCTCCAACCATTTTGGGTAATTGAGTCCTTACAGTGGCATTACGACGACGCCTTCTTTGGGAATCGCATCGTAGGTGGCCTTGTCGATGCTGGACAGCACTTTCGCATCCACGAGCAAATTATAACGCTTCACACACGCACCTGCCAGAGTCCGTTTGGCAGATTTGCAAGTGTGATGGTTTACCGTTACGTCGCCCGCGCTACTTGATGGAGATCAAAGCATTCGACTGTTGATATTTAGCCAAGTTGAGAGTTCTCTCAAAAGAGGGAGTTGGTATCAGTTCATGCGGGTTAGGAAAAAATCCCACCGATGCGCAATGGCTGCGCATCGCGCCGAGTAGGAACGTGAAGCATGAAAATATCAACTAATATATTCAGCAGACTAGCCCTTGCGGCGATTGCTTGCACACTTATTGCAAGCACCCCAATCAACGCAGCGGAAGTGAAAACGAATCCTGGCGGCTCAGACTCTACGGGCGCTGCTCCTCTAATTGTAAACAGGTCAGCGAACTTTGG
>DATHJP010000078.1:0-2297 GCA_035489695.1 Terriglobales bacterium | reverse complement strand
CTTCCATCCCATAGCACCACTGGAATATACTCAGCGGCCTGTTACGGCATAACAGAAGCCTGCTCAGTTCCGCGAGGGACAGGAGGCTTTCCCTTTTCTGGCTTAGACGGTGAAATCCCGCCTCGCATCGCTAATCTGAATCACCGATTCGCGAGCACGTCGTGAAAGGGTTCTTTGGGCTGATATGACATTCGCACGAATGCCAGACTCGACCCATGCGGAGCGACATCCTCTATGTGATAAGCACTACCGCACGATGGAGCCCTGCATCGCGCCGTCAGCGCCGATTATTCCATTGAGTTCTTCCGGCATTTCGGAGCTTGCAAGGGATACCGGCTTTCAAAAGGACCTTCCGCAAGGCCCTGTCACGCGGCCTTTTATCTGCTTGACACATGCCCTTCGCGAGAGGAGAATGCGTACGCCTTCCCCTAAAGATTTACTTCCATCCAAGATCGGCCCATTTAGTTCGCGACCGGAGACCAACCCAATGACAAACATGACGCAAAGGCTGATAAGTAGCGTCTTGATGACTGTTGCAACCCTGGCCACTAACGTCTCAGCGCAGAGTCCTCAACCTTATCCAAAGGCGGTCACTGACAGGCTGATTCACCTGGAGACCCCGATGCTTCCTCCGGCTAAGAATGTAGTGTTCAGGGATCTTGATTTCGGTTCTCGCATGGTTCGTGCCACCGACGAGACAACGAATTTCGGTACCTTTTTGCGAACCGAGGGCAGCGGACAGTCGAATGCATGGAGTATGGACACGAAAAAATTCTATGTCATGGGAGAGACTGGCCAAGTCCTCGTGCATGATTTTGATCCGTCGACGATGGCTATCAGTTTTCCGCCAAAACTTCTGCCGCTCCGGTCAGGCACGTTTAGTTTTATCAGTGCCGATCTGTTTTACGGTACCACCAATCAAACCCCACTCACCATCACCAGCTATGCCTTCTCGACTGGCGTATCTACTCCTATTATTGACACGAGGACGTGTGGAACGAATCCACCGCTCGGATACGGAGACTCGGTTGTAAGCGACGATGACGTGACCCTTTCACTAAACGATGGTCGCATCTCGATCTCAGAGGGCGGATCGGAGCAGGGCTCGCATATGTTCGTCATTGTTTACGACAAGAAGCTTGGTTGCCGCTGGTACAACACGCAAACCGGCGAAATTGGTGGACAGTGGGGTCAATCGGGGAATGCTTCGACTAGCGATCGCTATCTTATTCGTCATGCGTATCTATCCAGGAATGGCAGATACGTCCAAATCATCGTGAACTGGGTTGGATTCTACGTGTGGGACTTGGCAACAATGAATGTAACGCCCTGCAAGTACTGGACGGACTTGCAATGCGGAGGCTATGGAGTTGTCGGCTACAAGAATTACATCAACGGCCCCGCGGTCCTTGACGACATGCAAGTAGCCACGCGGCCACTGAATGACCTCGCTCAGATTACCCAATTGGTTTACCCGGTCCCCGACCCCAGTAACTGGGGCCAACCGCAACACTTCACCTGGAGCAATGTGAACGTAAAGGACAGCGTCCCGGTTTGCGGCTCCACGTACAGCTACGACGGTGACCCGAATATCGATCAACCTTTCGCTGGGGAAATATTCTGCGTAGAAACCGATGGCCTTGCTTCCACAGTCTGGCGCTTTGGCCACAATCGTGCCACCTACATCTCGCCCTACTTCAATACCCAGCCTTTGGGCAATATCTCCAGGAACGGGCGTTTTTTCCTGTTTACATCGAACTGGGATGCACAGCTCGGTACCGAAAGCAACGGCACACCGCGCTCAGACGTTTGGATCGTGAAACTGGAATAGCTGGAATGGTCCAGCGATGTCGTGGCGGCGCTTTGTCGCTGACCGGCGAGCTTGCGCTGCTGCATTTTGCCCCATGCGCGTCGCATGGGATACTGTAATTAGGATTGACGAGACTGCGTGTTTCACGCTCCTCAGGGGGCTGCGTTGCCTGCAATTTTCCAATTTTCACTCCCGTGCCGGAGATGACCCCCTATCTGTAGAAAAAGGGGTACCGGCCTGGACTTAGCCGAAACCTCTTCCGGTAGGAATTTGTGTCGTGCTTTGTGACGCAACCCTGCCATCCAAGCCCGTGCAAGTGGATGTAACCCGGTACTGCCTAGTGCAAGAGTCGGGTGAGAAGATCCTATGCAACCTCTGCTCGTCGTGCTACTCGTGCCCATTCCGCTTCACTTCTTCAAGGGAGGTTTCAGAATTCGCAATGATGAGGTCGTCGGTTCGATCCCGGCTAGCTCCACCATAGTTTCCA
>DATHJP010000077.1:0-7696 GCA_035489695.1 Terriglobales bacterium | reverse complement strand
GGGGGTTATTGTTTTCCCAAAGATCTGCGTGCTTTCCGTCATCTCGGTGAAGAGCATGGCACCGACTGCTCGATGCTGCGAGAGGTGGAACGAATTAACACCCGACGTATCGAGCTCTTTCTCAAAAAAGTACGCAAAGCGGTGTGGGTACCGCAGGGTAAAACTATTGCCGTGCTGGGCCTGGCTTTCAAACCACGCACGGATGATATTCGCGAAGCCCCCAGCCTGAAGGTGATTGAAGCGTTGCTGAAGGAAGGCGCCTCGCTTCGTTTATATGATCCTCAAGCGATGCCGAATGCACAGCGCGTTCTGCCGCAAGAGCCTGGCCGGATTGCATATTGCCGTACCGCTTACGAAGCTGCCGCTGGAGCCCACGCCCTGCTGGTGCTAACCGAATGGCACGAGTTTAAGGAACTGGACCTTCGCCGCGTTCGCGATCTGATGGAGGTCCCGGTCCTGGTCGATGGACGCAACGTCTATGACCCTGCGGATGCCCGCAAAGCAGGATTTGAATACCACTCCATGGGTCGAGAAAGCGTTGGACAGCACTTCCCGGTGATTGCTCCTGTGAAACCGATAATGCGCCGCAAGCAGACCACTGCTTTGAGTAAGGCCGACAAGCTCAATGGAAAACTGCGAGCTGTGGTGAATTAGTTCTTGTGGAGGATTGGCAAATGACACAGGAAACGAAGATGGCGATGCAATCCACAACCGGATCGGACGCCGGATTTCGGCCGCCCCGGCCAAAAGTTGACTTGCATGTCGCCCCACCCTCTCTTCTGCGGCGGTTGCGCCGATCAATTGGCGGTACGGTCGCATATCTCGCCAGTTGGTGGCGATATTGAACTTGCCCAAAGGCAGACGATCTTGATTACGGCAAAAAAAGTCTGGTACGAAGTCGCGAAATCCGGTCTGAGGTCACCACTCACCTCGGTCCGCCACTGGGGCCTGGATTCCCGGGATGCCTTCATCGCGTCCTACCCACGTTCGGGGAATACATGGCTGCGCTTCGTGCTGTTTGACATTCTCGCCCCTGGCCAGGCCGCCGGCTTCAATGAGGTGAATCACATCATTGCAGAGGTTGGGCTGCACGGTCCTGCGATTCCGCTACTGCCCGGCGGGGGACGATTGATCAAAACTCATGAGCCTTATCGTAAGCAATATCAAAAGGCCATCTACCTGGTGCGCGATGTCCGCGATGTAGTCCTTTCCGAATTTGCCTATCAGAAAGCATTAGGCTGGATTTCAGATGACTTTGATCGCTTCCTACGCGAGTTCTTACGGGGTGAGGTGAACCCGTTCACTCCGTGGCATCAGCATGTCCCGGGTTGGATGGAGTCGCCGCTGGTAGGTACATCCAATTTTCTCTTGATTAAGTTTGAAGACATGCGGCGGAACACCGAGCAAATCGTGAACGACGTACTGGATTTCCTTGGCGTCATAGTTGACCCGCAAACCGTTCGCGACGCACTCGCCAATAACACGCTACAGAGAATGCAGGAGAAGGAGCAGCGCTCGCCGCAACTTTCTGACACCGCGCCAAAGTCCAACGGATCGGAAGAGAGTCGATTTATTCGCAGCGGCTCCGTGGGTGGTTGGCGCAATCGTTTGACTGATCTTCAAGTGGAAATGATCGAGCATCAAGCGGGAGATGTTTTGACTTGCATGGGATATCCGACGGGCTCGCGAAAGTTGGAGAGACTTGAGTCTTCCGCTTCTGCGCAGTGTTCGGAACAGCATTTAGCGCAGCAGGTAAGCAGGTAATTACAGTATGCCAGTGACAAGCGGCGGCAATTCCGGAAAATTCGGGAACGGATCGGGATTCAAACCCCGAGGTACGAGTGAAGCTGGTCCCCCCTGGCAAATAATACTGTTCGTAGTTCTGGGTGGATTAGGTTTCTTCACCGTTCTGGAACTCCAGAGCTTTGTCACCAAGCACCTTCACGGTTATCGCAGTTATGACACGTATGTTTTCCTTTCCCTTCTGGCGCTGGGAATTCCCGGAATCATCTATTTCTACCGCACCTTCCGTCAGGCGTGGCAGGGCACCTTGAGTATGGTGCGCAGTTTGCGGTGGTGGCACTGGCTGTGGATGATTATTTTTGTCAGTGGCTTGGTATTTCGTAAACGTACCGCCGCAGAGGGCATGGAAGCTCCGGTCGATACTGCCGCTGCTTTCCGCATTATTACCGTAGGCTTTGTTGGTTCGGTGCTGCTGGTGAAGCTCTTCATGCGACGCGTGGAGTGGCTCAGCTCCACATTCCGCGGAATCATCGGCCTTCTTATTTGGTTCGATTTGATGGCCCTGTTCTCCACCATCTGGTCGGTTTATGCAGCCTGGACTTTCTACAAGGCCGTCGAGTACGGAGTCGACGTTTGCCTGCTGGCGACCGTTCTGGTGATGGCCACCAAGTCGGAAGAGTGGAAGAAATTCACCGACTGGACCTGGATTCTGTTCGGCATCATGCTGGTGAACGTCTGGATAGGATGCATATGGGATCCGCTAGACGCGCTGGCCAAAGGTGGCATTTACGGCCAGGCCGGCATCGGCGAACTGGGAGTATGGCTGCAAGGAGTCTTCCCCGATGTTTCTTCCAATCAAATAGGCGAATACGCCGCGTGTCTTACCGCGCTGGCTCTGTGCCGCCTGCTGCCCATGAACCGCAAGCGCGAGAACATGGCCTGGTACATGTTTGTTTTTCTGTTCGGGTTCGTCACCATCATCTTCGCGCAAACGAGATCGGCACTGGGGGGCTTCTGTATCGCGGTCTTCCTTATTTATTTGCTGTCCAGCCGTGTTGGCCAGGGGGCCACGATCGTCATCTCTAGCGCGATGCTCATTATTGTGAGCGGTTTCTGGGAGACGCTCTACCTTTACGTGCAACGCGGTCAGGGCGCAAACGCCTTCGATTCGCTCAGCGGCCGTATTGAATGGTGGGAAGTCGCGCTGGAAAAATTCTCCAATTACCCCTTCACCGGCTTGGGCATGTGGGCTGCGGCGCGATTTGGAGTGTTGGCCAAGATCGGCTATACGTCAACCGCCACCATCCACAGCGATTGGGTGGAGATCACCGTAGGCATGGGAGCTTGGGGTCTGATACCGGTCATCATCCTGATGGTCCTGGCCTGGTATGTTCTGGTCCGCGGAACCATTAGCAAGAAACTCGATATGTACGATCGCCAGTTGGCCTATGAAGGCATGGCGGTACTGACCGTGGTCACTACCCGCATGTTCTTCATGACCGACCTGAGCCTGCATCCTCCTTTGCACTTCTTTGTTGCTCTTGGCGCTGCCGAATTCCTGCGGCGGAAATACAAAAACGGAAATGTGGCGGAGGCAAATGAAATGCCTTCAGAGTTGTCCATGGGAGCAGGAGTTTAGGCCGTGACCCAAAGCAAACTCAGAATCGTTACGACCAGCTGGGACGATGGTGACATTCGCGACCTTCGGATTGCCGAATTGCTCGGCTCTCATCAGATGCGTGGAACCTTTTACGTTCCTATCGAGCCTTTCAACGGAAATCCGGCGCTCACTCATAACGATCTGAGATCTTTGAACCGTGACGGATTCGAAATCGGCGGTCATGGAGTTGCCCATGAAATCATGTCGGAGATTCCGCTAAAAAGGGCCCAGAAGGTGGTCTCGGGCTGCAAAGCAACTCTGGAAGACATCCTGGGGAACCGGGTAAGAATGTTCTGCTATCCGCGTGGACGATATACGCCACAAGTAATCGAAGCACTGAAGAGTGCCGGATATGACGGGGCGCGCACGGTCCGCTTGTTGGCGACGGAAAATAAGTACTGCCGATATAACCTGCCAACCAGCATTCAGGTCTATCCGCACACTCGAACCGAATATCTGAGGAACATTGCCCGCGCCCGCAGTGCGGGCACCTTATACGACTACGTTGCCCGACTCGGCTTCGAGGATGGCTGGGTTGGACTCGGCAAGACGCTCTTCGATCGCTTTCTGGAAGATGGCGGAATCTGGCACCTGTGGGGTCATTCCTGGGAGATTGATCAACTGGGCCTCTGGGGCGAATTGGCGGAAATGCTCGACTATGTTTCTGGACACGAAGACGTGCTTTATCTCAACAACGGTGATCTTTTGCAGTATCTGGCAACGAACTCTAATTAGTAGGGACTGATTCCAAGACTCATCATGAAAATACTTCTCGTCCATAACCGCTATCAGATTCCCGGTGGCGAAGAAGTAGTCTTTGAACAGGAGAGGCAACTCCTCGAGCGAGCTGGACACCAAGTCCTAACCTACTGCCGCACAAATTTTGAAGCCGACACATACACCGGGCTACGGCGGCTGAATCTGGTGAAGAATATCGCCTGGTCTACGGACACCAAGCAGGAACTGGGGCGTCTGCTGCGTGATGAAAAGCCTCAAATAGTGCATGTGCACAACACTTTCATGATGATGTCACCGTCAGTGTTCGCAGCCTGCCGCGAAGCCGGCGTGCCAGTTGTACAGACACTGCACAATTACCGTCTTTTTTGTCCCGCGGCAAATTTCGTTCGTGATGGCAAGCCTTGCGAAGAGTGCGTTGAACATACGCTGCTGCGCGGGATCCAATATGGGTGCTATCGCCAATCGCGGCCAGCTACGGCGACTGTAGCCTTAATGTTGCAGATTCAACGAAAGCGAGCCCTGTTTGCCGATTCGTACGTGGCGCTCACCGATTTCTCACGTAACAAATTCATCGCTTGTGGCATTCCGGCTGAGAAACTCTCTGTTAAGCCAAATTTTGTCTATCCCGATCCCCAGGAACGCACTGCAGCGGGGTCGCATGCCGTAGCTGTCGGAAGGCTCTCGGAGGAGAAGGGTCTCCACACTCTTCTGATCGCCTGGAAACGGCTGCACAGCAGCATTCCACTCTCAATTGTGGGCGAGGGTCCGTTGCTTCCCGAATTACAGAAAAAAGTGTCGGACCTGAAGATGACCGGGATTACTTTTCACGGCCGTCTCTCGCACGAGAAAACCCTGCAAATGATTAAGTCCGCCAGGTTTCTTATCGTACCCAGCGAATGTTACGAAAACTTTCCCATGGGGATCGCGGAAGCTTTCGCCTGCGGCGTACCGGTTCTCTGTTCTGATATTGGGGGCATGCGGGAAATCGTCGAAGAGAGCCGCACCGGTCTGCGTTTTACTGCCGGAAATTCCGCCGACCTGGCAAACAAAGTCGCATGGGCATGGTCCCACCCCGAGCAGTTGGTCGCCATGGGCAAGCGGGCTCGACGGGAGTATGAGAACCGGTACACGGCCGAGAAGAACTATCCCCTGCTAATGGAGATTTATCGGCGGGCGGCAGCGACCGAGACTACGGAAACTCCGGTCGAGGCCGAAATGAGGTTTAGTTTTTCACAGGGATAGAGCTCGCGCGTAAGGGATAACTGACAATGAGTGTCGCAATCATATCGGGATCGGCGGGCCTGGTCGGATCGGAGACCGTTGCTTACTTCGCCGCGAAGGGCATGGATGTCGTCGGGATCGACAACGGCATGCGGAAAGAGTTTTTTGGCGAAGAAGCCTCCACCGCTTGGATGAGAGATCGGCTGAAGCGGGAGATCAGGTCATACACGCATCACGACGTGGACATTCGGAACCAGCAGGAAATCAGTAGGATTTTTCAGCATCACGGAAACGATATTGAGTTAATCGTACATACCGCCGCGCAGCCGTCTCATGACTGGGCCGCGCGCAATCCCATGGTGGACTTCACCGTGAACGCCCAAGGCACATTGGTCTTGTTAGAAGCCACGCGGCAATTCGCTCCTGCGGCAACGTTCATTTTTGTTTCCACCAATAAAGTCTATGGCGATACCCCCAACTACCTCCCGCTGATTGAACAGGAGACGCGCTGGGAAATTGATCCCAATCATGAGTACGCGGGCGGAATTCCGGAAACTATGTCAATCGATCACACCATGCACAGCTTATTCGGCGCGTCTAAAGTGGCTGCCGACGTGCTGGTACAGGAGTATGGCCGCTACTTCGGAATGCGTACCGCCTGCTTTCGTGGTGGCTGCCTGACCGGGCCCAATCATTCCGGCACACAGCTCCACGGTTTTCTCGCATATCTGATGAAATGCGCGGTGACTGGTACGCCGTACACGATCTTCGGTTACAAGCGCAAACAGGTTCGAGACAACATTCATAGCAATGATCTGATCCGGGCTTTCGATGAATTCTTCAAGAATCCTCAATCGGGCGAAGTCTACAACATGGGCGGCGGCCGATTTAGCAATTGCTCGATGGTCGAAGCCATCACGTTGTGTGAGCAAATCAGCGGCAACCAGCTCGATTGGAATTACGTGGAACAGAACCGCCAGGGAGATCACATCTGGTGGATCAGCGATCTTTCACGTTTCCAAAAACACTATCCCTCTTGGAAACAAAAATACGATGTCCCCGCCATTCTGCAGGAAATTTACGAGATGAATGTTGAACACTGGATGCAGGTCGCATGATTCACACTGGGAAAAATAACGTGCTCGGCATTCTGGTGGACACCATCGATTACGAAGGCGCGATCGAATACGTGATCCGTGCGGCCAAGGAACGGCGATCTGCCTCAATCTCAGCATTGGCTGTTCATGGCCTCATGACGGGCGCGCTCGACCGTGAGCACAAGCATCGCTTGAATAACCTCAGCATAGTGTTGCCGGATGGCCAGCCCGTACGCTGGGCCTTGAACCTGCTCTACCGGGCGCCTCTTCGGGACCGATGTTACGGGCCCAATCTCACGCTCTATCTTTGCGAACGAGCAGCCAAGGAAGGACTGTCGGTATTCTTCTACGGCTCTACGCCGACAATTCTGCAAGGGCTGCGTGACAACCTGAAAAAGAAGTTCCCCAATTTAGTCATTGCCGGTACCGAACCTTCGAAGTTCCGCCGCCTGACCCCGCAAGAGAAATGCGAACTGGCGGACAGAATTCGCAACTCGGGCGCCGCCATGGTCTTCGTTGGCCTGGGATGTCCCCGCCAGGACGTATTCGTATACGAATTTCACGATTTGCTACCCATGCCTGCACTTGCGGTCGGCGCGGCCTTTCCCTTTATCTCCGGCGAAGTCCCTCAAGCCCCGCGGTGGATTCAGGATATGGGAATGGAATGGTTCTTCCGGTTATGCATGGAGCCACGACGCCTATGGCGTCGATATGTGTTCTTGAATCCGGCATACGTCACATTGCTGATCCTTCAGTTGTTGGGCTGGCGCTCGTTCGATACCAATGGAGTTTCGCCAGCTTCTGAAATGCTCTACGGTTAAAGAAATCAGGAGGAGTCTATGAGTCTGATTGATGTTGCTATACGACGTTTCGGGATTGCGGGAGAACTACTCTCATTTTTCTGGAACAACAAGCACTGGTGGATGCTGCCCATCGTCACCATTATCCTGGTTCTGGGAGTGGTACTGGTGTTGGCGCAGAGTTCGGCAATCGCTCCATTCATCTACACACTCTTTTAAAGGATTCAAATGTCTAACCCTTTGTGGAACGGACTCAAACGTTTTTGGGCAGCTTGGACGCGCCTGGCGAAGAAGATTGGAAATTTCCAGGCACGAGTCCTGTTGACTGTTTTGTATGCTGTGGTGCTGTTGCCCTTCGGTCTTATCGTGCGCTTATTCGCAGACCCACTGAGAATCAAGAAGCGTCCTACCGAATGGCTGGAACATTCTGACGAAGT
>DATHJP010000076.1:0-6311 GCA_035489695.1 Terriglobales bacterium | reverse complement strand
ACCAGTCCATGGCATTAAAGATTTTGCTTACACGGATAGAGTTCTCGATAGTGTCCCAGTCATTGAAGCTATCTTCCAGCTTGGGATCGAAGCCGTGGCGTCTGGCGATGATTTCATGAACTTCTGCTTTTGCGCGCTCGTGCTGTTCTCGGGTAATCGGCTGATAGTTAATGAATGAAAGCGCATCGTCGGAGTTTTCGGCTTTCAATGGGAACAACATTCGCATGGTTTCGATGGGGATAAAGATGCGCGCGTTGGTGCCGTTATTCCCTTCCCGCCCTACTTTAGAGACGACGCCGATGATATCGAAACTAATGCCGTTGAGCAGGATGGACGAACCTACCGCGGGACGTCCCGGGAAGATATTCTTTAAAAGCTCCCAGCCGACCACGGCGACTCGCCGGCGTTCCGTGCTGTCTTCATCGTTGAACCAGCGTCCGGGGCCGACGGGAACGGTGCGGATTTTGTTGTACACGGGAGCGACGCCGAACACCTGACCGTTGGTACTGCCGTACTCACTCACCGCACGAATGTCCTCACGGTTCAGTACCGGCGAAATCGTGCGCAGCGACTTAGCTTCGTCGCGAATCGCGAGATAGTCTCCATAAGTAAAAAAATAAGGCCGTCCCGAAACCAGACTGCCTGCCACCGCCGGAATTCGACCGGGGAAGATGAACATGATGTCTTGACCAAGGTTGGCCAGATTCTTTTCCTGTCCGCTGCGGAAACCTTCTCCCAGACCTACCAGCAGGAGCAGCGAACCCACGCCCCAGGCGATGCCGAACATGGTTAAGAATGAGCGCAACTTGTGCGCCCACAACGTAGCCAGCGATTGGCGAACGATATCGAGAAGGACTCTCATGGGGAATCGCCCCTGCCGCCGGGGAGGACGACAGGGGCCTTGTATTAATTACGACGGGTGGTCTTAGATCCCGCCGTGCCATCTAGATTCTATTACGCAAGGAAGCCACCGCAGGTTCCCGCAAATTTCGTCTATTAGTGCATTAGACACACGGCGGGCTGAAAAGGATAGCCAATGCGCGGCTCGACGCCCCAAATACGTTGCACGCTGAAATGCTAACCGGCGGTTTCAGCTTTCGTCTAAACGCTCGTTTTCTGATTGATCTCATGGGGCGGTTTACGTGACGACACTAATTGAGGAGGCTCCAACGTGTACAAACATCTTGTCCACGCTCTATTCGCAATTGAAACATTGCTGTTGTTTGTTTCCATGGCTTACGCCCAGTCCACAATTCTAGATCTGCCCCGCGCCAGCCAGCACGCTGTGGTGACGCAGCGCATTGGAATCACTAACGTTTCCATTAACTATCATCGCCCCGTGGTTAATAAACGCAAGATATGGGGCGGGGTCGTGCCCTACGGAGACGTGTGGCGGGCGGGCGCGAACGAAAATACGACAATTGCATTCACCGACCCGGTCAGCATCGAGGGAAAGACTTTGCCCAAGGGAACCTATGGTCTCCACATGATTCCTGGTGAGAATGAGTGGACGGTGATTTTCTCCAGGAACTCTACCTCTTGGGGCAGCTTTACTTACGATCAGAAGGAAGATGCTTTGCGAGTCACAGTGAAGCCGCAGCCAGCGGAGTTCCACGAAGCGCTCACTTATGACTTTGACGATATGAGGCCAGACTCGTCGACCGTAACGTTGCGTTGGGAAAAGATCGCCGTGCCATTCAAAGTCGCGGTCAATTTGAACGACGTCGTACAACAAAGCCTGAACCAGCAACTCCGTGGCCTTGGCCAGTATACGTGGTTTGGATGGGATGATGCGGCAACCTACCTGGTCGACAACAAGACCAACCTGGATGAGGCTCTGAAGTACTCCAACAATTCGATCCAAAACGAAGAGCGCTTCGAAAATCTTTTCACCAAGTCGAGAATCCTGGATGCCATGGGAAAGAAAGACGAAGCGAACGCCACAAGGAGTAAAGCGCTAGCCAAAGCCAATGCGCTCCAGCTCCATACCTATGCCCGACAGCTTCAGAATGAGGGAAAGCAAGCCGAAGCCTTCAACATCTTTCGTGACAACGCCAAGAAAAATCCCGATCAGTGGATTGTTCACGTAGGCCTGTCACGCATGTATTCGGGGCAAGGCGATTTCGCGAACGCCAGCAAGGAAATGAATACTGCCATCACCACCGCGCCTGATAACCAAAAGCCGCCGCTGCAAGCCTTCGCCAAGCGTCTTCAGGCCAAGGAGGATATCAATAAGTAGTTATTCCAATTGGCGCCGGCTGCCGGCGGGACGCCGGCGCTACCCTCTCAATTGCCGTTCCAATGGGCGCATGTCTTCCACCGATGGGGCAACTGCACGGACTATTGTGTTTCATCAATAAGTTGCCAAACCTCGGATCGGACGAGGTGCCTGGTGGCGTTTGTCTGCTGCTCAAGGTCATCCGCTTTCATGTTCGGGTGTACCTTCTTGAAGATCTCGCCAAGATCGGCAAACGGATTCTCTAATTGTCCAAATCGATCAAAGGTGTTCACTGTGATGTAATCATATTTTTCGTCCGTGCCGAAGGGGAATCGCACACCGTAGAGGGCCCATGATCGAAGCTCACCCTTCTTGATGCGTTCCTGGTGCATTGGTTTCCACACTTCCTGCTCCACACGCTGGTAGTCAGCGTCCTTTCCCGGTTGAACCTTCATGTAATCAACTTCCAGGTACTTCGGGGGCTTTGTCTGCGGCGATTGCGCGAGAACAGTAGAGGATCGTTGACTTCCGATGGGCACAAGGGTGCCAGCGAAAAAGGCTAAGCCTATCGATAGGGCCCAGACAATCTTTTTGAAACTCATAGATTGTTCCTCCTCTTGTTGAAGTGCCCCAGAGTATATCCATGCTGGACTGGCGGAGCAATTACCAGCGCGAAGAGTTCAGCCGCAGATTCACCGACCAATTGAAAACGACAACCCAGGTTGTGAGTGTAATCGCCTGTGAACACTAACTAACCCGATCGAGTTGTGGCTTTCTTGATCGGCTGCAAACGATCAACAAGGAACGGGGTCCCATGACTCTGTCGACTCGTCCGCCTTTAAGGTTCGCTTAATATAAGGTTTTTGTCGCGATAAAAAATCGGTGCCCTGGATGTTTTCTTCGTTCCCTCCCGCATCACACTTGATATCGCCCTTAGTCGAGGAGAGAGAATGCGGAAATGCGGGATCTTAATGTCCATCATTTTGTCTTTGCCATCGGTGCTCGTGGCCCAAAGCGCGTTACCCAGGGCGGCCGTCACTGAGAGCGGAACACGAGCGACAGTCTTCGGCGGATATTCCTATCTCCGCAATAACAGCAATGGTTTTAGCGGGTGGGAAGGACAGGGCACATTCAATTTCAACCGCTACCTTGGTGTCACAGCCGATATAAGCGGCGCCAGCCTTACACCATTTTCTTTTTCGGTTTTAGGGGCTTCAGCGTCTACCTATCAGCACGTTAACAACTATTTGTTTGGCCCGACCGTAACCGCTGACTTTGGCAGAAGCGCAGTCTTCGCGCACGCATTGTTCGGCGAAGCGCGTTCAAGCTTAGGTGCAGGTGTAGGTATTCCGATCATCGGCGGTATCTCCACGGGCCTTACCAGCGCCAGTGCTTTCGCCATGGCCTTCGGCGGCGGTATCGATATCGGTCTGACTCGACGTCTCGCAATCCGGGCCGTCCAAGTGGACTACCTCCGCTCGCAGTTCAGCGCGACCGATGCGTTAACGTCCGGACTTTCCAGCAGCCTCGGTAATCGGCAGAATAGCTTCCGCTACTCAACGGGTGTTGTGTATCGATTCTGAAGAGTCCACAATCCCCATTTCACAAGTGATCAGGTCGTGAGTGAAATCGCCTGGTTTCGCCATTTGCCCTGTTCAAGTTGTCGATTTTCGGAGCATAGTGCGGCTGAGGGAGTGGTCATGCTGCCTCCTTGGGAACAGGGTGGGTGAGTTACTGCCAGTCCCCACGAATGGCAATCAAATCGTACGCCGATAGAGTATCGACGCCAGCAATTTCAAAGTGCATTAGACGAAAGTTCAGCGTTGTGCCGCTCGTGCGGAGGGCGGCGCCTGAATGGCAGTCTACCGCGAGGATGAGCTAGTGGCGGTCCTTGTCGTCATCCGGATGTTTGTGGCGCCACTTCCAGTATTCCGACTGTTCGTTAGCCTTCAGCTTGGAGAATTCCCGATGTGTTTTGTGCCGAGCCTCCTCCCAGGATTGGTAGGCACGGCCTTCGTGGTCGTCCCAGGTATGACAATCCTTATGGCCGCGGTCGTAGTATCCATTGTTGGGGCAGTTTTGCTTCTTATCCTTGGCCTGGATGCCCACGGGCGCAATCAGGGTCGCACCCAGCAGAAGCGAACCTAGATACCGATGCAGTCGCTGCATGTATTTCTCCTTAAGCGGAACTCCATGGCTTTGGACCCCGCTAGTTCCGCTTGTACGCCACCAACCTCGGCAAGGCCGTACAATTTTGAACACTTCAGGGATTTCATTCGGCAGTAGACGCTTGGCAGAGTCACGCTTTCAACGGGTGACCATTACTATCGAGAAATCGCCGTTACACTCATTGACTTTGAATCAACGCCGGGTTGACTCCAGAACCTGGTCAAACTGTAGGGATTACTGTTTCTGAAAACCTGATACCGGGATCTGCGTTTCGACTGCGGGCTGCACGTTCTTCGGCTCCGGATATTCATACACCCCGCGCCCGGACTTGCGTCCTAGACGGCCGGCTTTGACGTACTGCACCAGCAATGGTGCAGGCCGATATTTCTCTCCCAAAGTTTTGTGCAGATATTCGAGGATGTGCAGCCGTGTGTCCAATCCCACCAGATCGACCATCTCAAACGGCCCCATGGGATGGTTCAAGCCAAGCTTTAAGGCTTTGTCGATATCTTCAGCAGACGCAATGCCTTCCTGGAGCATGCAAAAAGCTTCATTACCGATCATGGCATTAATGCGGCTGGTGATGAATCCAGGCGACTCCTTGATGACGACGACATCTTTGCCCATGCGTTTACCCACTTCCACCGCGGTGGTGAGTGTATCGTCATCGGTTTCAAGGGCACGCACGATTTCCAGCAGCTTCATCTTGTGCACAGGATTAAAAAAGTGCATTCCCAAGATTTTCTTTGCTCGATAAGTGACGCTGGCAATTTCCGTGATATTTAATGACGACGTATTCGAAGCCAGAATGGTGCCGGGGCGGCAGATCTTGTCCAGCAAGGTGAAGATCTCGATCTTCGATTCCATTTCCTCAGGGACAGCTTCAATCACCAGATCGGCTTCACGCGCCGCTTCGTCGACGCTGCCGGCGTATTCCAGGCGGCCGCGGGCAGCCTCCGCAGCTCCGGCGGAGATTTTTCCCAAATCGACGGCTTTGTCGAGGTTGAGGCGAATTTCATCTTCGGCTTTGCGCAACGCGTTGGGAAGCAGATCTTCCAGGATGGTGCGATACCCGCCCAATGCGGCGACATGCGCAATGCCTCGGCCCATGATGCCGGCGCCAATGACGGCGATAGTGTTGACCTGACCCACTACAGCTGCCCTCCCTTTTCCAGGTGCGCCAGGACTCCGTCCAGGCTGTTGCGAGCGACGCGCAAATGTTCGATCACGCGTTTTCGTTCCTCCGCCTCCATAAAGGGGATGGAAGCGCTGATGCGCCGCAGGGTGGTGACGATGTCGTCCACGTAATTGATAAGGCGGATGAGTTCTCCAGTAGCTGCCATGAATGCTCCTCTTCCTGAAATTCGCAATGACGCGGAATTGTTCTTGAGTTGAGCCGCTCGATGCCGGCGAATAGCTATTCTCAACGGTGGAGAAGAATTAGTAAAGGCGCGGGGGTGAGCAATAGGTATGGCGCAGTTTGTGTGAAGGCTCGAGCCAAGTTTCATAGCAGCTGTGCCGCGGTTGCTTTGCGGATGTTTTAACAATCAAGCGCGGTCGTGCCACTGCAAGCCGTCGGGCAAATCATCGGCAGCGAATTCTAGATGGATTACCCGGCGCGGCTCGGGCTTCAAGGAGGAAGACGAAGCGTGAAGCAAGAGGGGCCGCATCAGTATTGCCCCACCTCGGGGAACAGCACATACAACGCTTGGCCGCTCTCTCCAGATAGAGATTCCCTCAGCCGAAAGAAAACCGGCCCTGTGAGAACCTGATATAACCCGAAGCGGCCCGTTGCCTTCGTGACTCTCGTCCAAGTGCAACCGGATGGCTAACATCTTGGCCATCACCGATGGCGGAGGTTGCACATGAGGAACACCCGCTTTGATCGACCACGGGCCGAAGTGCGCCGCCTCCTTTCGTTCAC
>DATHJP010000075.1:0-2545 GCA_035489695.1 Terriglobales bacterium | reverse complement strand
ACGATGATAGCGATAACAACGAGCAGTTCGATGAGCGTGAAACCACCGCGGTCAGGCTGGGAGCGCTGAAAACGACAATGAAGCGCCACACCCGGGGCGAACGGGCTCGGCAGTTCGTCACGGCCAGCAGTCATGATGCGGAGAATGGATGTGCCGCATTCTTGCATGTCGTTACGGACGTTGACAAGCGATCCGGCCTGGCACTGACCGCGGACCGCTGCCGTCTGCTGTGCCCACGAAGGTTGGAAACACACTCAAAGTATCCACTGATCGAGTCGCTGCGACCGGTCCGCACTTCGCAGTTCGACTACAATGCTCTGGGCTGAGCAACCATTATCGGCCTGAACCTCCCTTGCTCGCGAAGGTCGGCCTGCGCTGGTGAAATTAGCCGTGCGTGGGACGATCGCAAGCGAATTTTTGCCGACGCAGTCCGAAAGATTCTCCGATCGCCATCAGCGGCCATTTGAAATCTCGACATTCAGCGTTCCAACGCTGCCGCGCCGGTCCCAGGTTACGAATCAAAAGCTCAATGCTCAAAGAAAGAAGGCCACTGCGGTTGAACTGTAACCGCGAACCACGCGAAAAGAAATCCGTGCCTCCTCGGTCAGAATGGCGAACCGCTAATCTGCGCTCATCTTCGCTAATCTGATCAGCGCCGATCAGCGGTCAAAAAGTGATTCACGACTTGCTGCGTTCGCCGGCCTTCCGTTCCATCGCAGCCCAAATCTGCGGCACGTCCAGGACCAACCCTCTCAGGACAGGTTCGCCGGAAATCTGCGGGGGATGGTCCAGCGTTTCAGGCGGCTGGCCAGGCCGATAGATGTGCACCTGCTTATGCACCGGGTCGGGCAACCAGCCCAGGCGCGCTCCGTTCCCGATGTATTCCTCCATTTTCCCCTTGACCACCCGCAACGGGTCCCCTGGCGACCGCAACTCGAGGACAAAATCCGGACAGAGCGGGGGGAACTTCTCAAACTCTTCGTCGGTCAGACGCTCAAGCCTGCTGTTGAGCACCCAGGAAACGTCGGGTGAGCGCGTGGCACCGTTGGGCAGCTTGAAACCCGCTGAGGAATCGAAGATTTGACCGGTTCCGTCACGCCGTGCCCACTCGCTAAACAGGTAGGTTAATTGGGCATTTCCAAGGCTGCTGCTACCTCCGGCTGGTGGCATAATGATCAGGTCTCCTTCGGCCGTGCGTTCGATCCGCAAATCGCGATTGATTTGGCAAAACTTGAAGAACTGCTCGTCACCCATCTCCAGCACCGGAGAGGTGTGGACAACCAGCGCGAGTTGCTCGACTGGTTCAAGGACCTCTGCCATACGGCTTGATTCTTCCATAACCCGTTCCCCCTTGCAAGCTGGGGCTGCTGGAGATCCAACGGACCGAGCCTGGCGTAAGTCGCGCGTCGCAGCCCGTATTCTCCTTCGCAAAGAGTCCGGACTACTGGGCCGGCGAGACCAGGCTTTGGCGCGGCAATTGAGCCAGGACCCGGAGGTTACGAACCGTCTCATCCAGCCCTCCATTTCCTGGGCATCGGCAGGCGCAAACATGCTTTCGACCGAAAACTGGTGGACCGGGGAGATTGACTGGTCCACGCGGGATGGCCAACTTCTGCAACGATTTGTCGGCGCCCTGCCCGGGGACCGCCCTTTTCATATCAGCGTCTTCGGGTCTGCTCCACTTCAACTCACGGTCGATCGCGCTCTTTTGAACCGGCTTAATCCGTATCGGTCACGCAATTCTTCGGGAATAATGTCAAAATGAGGACCCGGTTTCGGTTTCGGTTTGGACCCGCAGCGGTTGGTGACGGGAGTTGCGGGCAACGCGGCACACTGCCTGCGCGAGTCGCAAATGAAGAAATATCTGATTCTGCGGGACCCGTTCATGACCTGTTTACGTTGGAGCCCTGAGCGCCTATCCGTGTGAACAAATCACAGCTGTGCCCATTTCCCAAGATCCCAAGGAACGTGATAGAAGTCTCGCACGATTTGATTTCGCTTTGATCGACGTTCGGCTGAGTAGCTACTAATTCTCCGAGAGGGCGTGTATCACATCCGGATGATTTATCAATTCCTCGATCTTTTGACGAAACGCTTCCGAGGGCGCCACGCGTAGCTCTTCCTCGTGACCATTGACACGTCGTTCCGCCAACGGCCCGCCGTTTCGGTCCATTACGTTGAGCACCAAGTCGAAGAACAACTGTGTCTTGAAATATGTATCGGTTCTCCACTCGCCTATCCTAAGCACAACGCAGCGGTCTGCCCCGCTGGCTTTGACTTTCTGGACGACTCCTTCTGGACTGAGTGAATGCGAGACAATGACTGGAACTGCCTTGAAACCTTTTGCGGAAATCGACGCGGCGAGGACGCTGGTAAAATCGGTGGCTAAAGGCTGGCCCTAGCAGTTCTGACGCCGTATGGGATATGGGCCAAGGAACGCATCTCCCCGACGAGCGTGGGACTCTCCCGGCCGGAAGTGATCAACTGACGTTGATCGTGGGCCGCGATTGCCACGGAATTTTTTCCCGAGGCGTCGAACCGAGCT
>DATHJP010000074.1:0-4331 GCA_035489695.1 Terriglobales bacterium | reverse complement strand
TCAACTCTTTCTCGTTCACCGGCTCCGGTTTGTCTGTGCTGGAAAAATGACGCACGGGTTTCCCGGATTCGTCTGCAATCTCGATTGTCACTGGGCCGGCTGCGGCTGATCTTAGTACGTAATCGAGCATGGCCCCGTCGGGTGGATTCTGGCCGGCGGGTTCCTCGGGTGGCAAGGGCGTGTCAGTGTTGTTATTTCGGCGAACGCGATAGGTGAGCTGCGGAGCGAAAAGATATGCATCACCTGCGCCTACCTTTGCGTTGATCTGCCGTAGCGGGGTGATGTTATCCAGAATCCAGAAGGAACGTCCGTGCGTCCCAATCACGATGTCGTCCTGGTGAACCACCAAGTCACGAATGGAAGTCGCCGGCAAATTGAGGCGCAGAGACTGCCAGTGATCCCCATCGTCGGATGAGACATAAACGGTACGCTCGGTGCCGGCAAAAAGTAGTCCTTTGCGCTCAGGATCTTCGCGAACCGTGTTCACGGGTTCGTTTTCGGGGATGCCATTCACGATCTTCTGCCAGGTTTTTCCGCCGTCGTGAGTGCGGTAGATGTAAGGATGCAGATCATCGAGTCGAAAACGATTCACGGCTGCATAGACAGCTGCAACGTCGAAGTGCGATGCATCCATCTGTGCGATTTTGCTCCATGGAGTTAGCTCTGGAGGCGTGACGTTCACCCAGTTCTTACCGCCATCGTGTGTGACATGAATCAGCCCATCATCGGTTCCCGCCCAGATCAGGTCTACGTCTTTTGGCGAGGGCGCGAGCGAATAGATCACGCCACGATGCTTGCCCTTGGCGGGATCAGATTCGACGAATACACCCAAAGTGGACGGCACGCCCGGATCTTGGCGCGTCAGATCGGGGCTGATGATTTGCCAACTATTGCCGCCGTCCGTGGTTTTGAACAGCACGTTGGACCCGAGAAATAGGATGTGCGGGTCGACAGGGGAGAAGATCAGCGGCGCGGTGCGGTTGAAACGATACTGCCCGGTGCGCAGTATGACCGGCGAAATGTCCTGAGTCTGGCCGGTGACGCGGTTGAATTTCGTCGCCTTGCCACCGTAGATAAGATTTGGGTTCAGTGGATCCGGAGCGACATACCCATATTCTTCGACGCCTGCCGGATACCAATCCCGAAACGTGATTTCACCAAAATCGCTGCGGCTGGCGGTGCCAATACTGCCGCTTTCCTGTTGTCCGCCGTAAACCCAATAGGGAAACTGATTGTCGGTGATTACGTGATAGAACTGCGCGGTTGGCTGGTTGTACCATGAGCTCCAGGTTTGTCCGCCGTTCACGCTGATGGTGACTCCCTGATCGACGGCTAGCGCAATAATCAGCGGATTGTCAGGATTGATCCAGATAGTGTGATAATCATCGCCTCCCGGCGCTCCTTTGATGGCGGTGAAATTATGACCGCCATCGTTGGAACGATAAGTGGAAATGTTGGCGATATAAATCGTGTCCTTGTTTTTCGGATCGACACGCACACAGGCAAAGTCGTCGCCACGTCCCCAGAGGCGGGCGTCTGTATTTATACGCTGCCAACTCTCACCTCCATCATCGGAGCGATAGAGGCCGCCGAGTTTGGGAGAATCCACCAGCGCGTAGATTCGGCTGGAATCACTTGGCGCAATCCCTAATCCGATACGCCCCAGTCCTTCCGTCCACGTGGGCAATCCTTTCGTCAATTGGCGCCAGGTGGTGCCACCGTCGGTAGATTTATAGAGTCCGCTCCCCGGCCCGCTGTAACCGCCGCCGGTGGTCCAAGGCGGACGTCGCGAGGCCCACATGTCTGCATAAATAATTTGCGAGTTAGAGGGGTCGAAGGCTAAATCAATCGCGCCCGTATTTTCGTCCTTGTACAAAACCTTTTGCCAGGTGAGCCCGCCATCGGTGGAGCGAAAGACTCCTCGCTCAGGGTTCGGCCCGTAAGGATGACCAAGGACTGCTACCAGCACGCGGTTGGGATCATGCGGATCGACAAGGATGGCAGCGATTTGCTGTCCATCGCGCAACCCAAGATGCTGCCAGGTGCGGCCGCCGTCGGTAGACTTGTAGATGCCATCTCCGGTAGAAAGATCGGGACGCCTCAGGCCTTCACCGCTGCCCACGTAAATAATTTCAGGATTGGACGGCGCAATGGCTAACGCGCCGACCGAACCGGTGGGCTGATCGTCGAAGATAGGGTTCCAGGTACGTCCGTAGTCGGTGGTCTTCCACACTCCGCCATTGTTCGGAGCCATGTAGAAAACGTTGGGCTGTCCTGGCACACCGCTGATCGCGACCCCGCGTCCGCCACGAAAAGGTCCGATTAACCGCCAATGCAATTCCTGAAAGAGTTTGGCATCAAACTGTTGGCAGAATCCGCACGCGACAAAACTGAGCGCGAATAACAGATGGCACAATACGATGCGGCGAATGGAAATCACTTGCGCCTCCTAAGGAGGAGGTAAGGATAAATCAAGAATGTGAGTCTTTGCTTTGGAGATTATTTAACTGCGCTTAGCCTTGAGTCCGGTCCAGGAATTCCTCGTGCCAGGCCATCTGGATCGCTTCCAGCTTGCCCTCATTGGACTTCTTGGGATCACCCTTGAATTCGGGCAGTTCGATCACGTAGCGATGCAAATCAGTGAAACGTACGTTGAGCGGATCGAGTTCAGAGTGCTTCTCGGAAAGCAGAATTCCAAGATCTTCGGCATCATCCCAGGTCAGTTCCTTCGGCATAATTTCTTGGCACCTCGATGTGCGTCTAGTGTTCCTCAGAAACGTAGTTCCGATTCCACGCCGGAATTTCAACTACAACTTTTCCTGGCTTTTTGATGGTGACCTGACAGCCAAGGCGAGAATTCAATTGCAAATCGGCCGCCATGTCAAGACGATCGGCCTCATCGTCCTCCATCTCCGAGAGATTTTCTGCTCCCTCTTTCACCCAGATGTGACAGGTGGTACAAGCACAATTGCCGCCGCAGGCATGATCCAGCGTGACCCCATAATTCAGCGCGACATCCAGAAGCGACTGCTCTTTTCCATGATCTTTGTAAGGCAGTTTGCCGTTCTCGAATTCGACCGTCTTTCCTTCTGGAAGGAATGTCACCTGGACCATATTTTCTCCGGATGCTTCCACAGTTGCGGTGCCGCTGCCTTGCGATTTCTCTTCTGCCATGACTGCTCCTATGTAAGCTCCTGCTACTCGAAGTCTGCCTTCGCTACGGGATGACCTGTCTCCGGTGACTCACCCATATCCGCCTGCTCCATGGTTTTTCCCTTGAGAGCGGTGGTGACTGCCGTATCCATCATCAATTCCGCCAGTCGCATGGTTCCCTGGTTCAAAGCATCAATCGCCTTTCGGATCTTTTGATAATCGTCTTGCTGCTTTACTTCTTGCAGAGCCTTTTCCAGTTTGGCGATCTGTTTTCTCTCACCATTCGCTAGCTGGCCCCAAGCCGGGCTCTTCTTACTTTTTTCCAGGGCGGACAGGATTGTTTCCGCCTCGTTGCGGGCCTCAATCACCTGGCGTTGCCTGAAGTCTTCTTCGGCGGAGTCGAAGCTTTCAAGAATCATGCTCTCGACCTGCTCATCCGTCAGTCCATAGCTTGGTTGCACTTCGATCTCGGCCTCTTTCCCGCTCCGCTGCTCGCGCGCGGAAACGTGCAGAATGCCATTGGCATCGATGAGAAACTTCACTTCGATGCGAGGCAATCCCGCCGGCATTGGGGGAATTCCCTTCAGGTCAAAACGTGCCAGTGAACGGCAATCCTTGGCGAGTTCCCTTTCCCCCTGCAGGACATGAAGAGCGACATTCACTTGGCCATCGACTTGGGTGGTGTAGTGTTGCGTGGAGGAAGCCGGAACGGTCGAGTTTCGCAGGATGATCTTATCGGTCACTCCACCCGCGACTTCGATGCCCAAGGATAACGGGGTAACATCGAGAAGCAACATGTTCTGCGTAACCTCAGAACCTCCGGACAGAATGTTCGCCTGAACCGCCGCACCCAGAGCCACCACTTCGTCCGGATTCAAATCCGTGTGCGGTTCACGCCGGAACATCTCCTTCACCAGCGCGCGCACAGTCGGAATGCGAGTCGAACCGCCTACCAGCACTACTTCTTCAATCTGCTCCGGTACCACCTCGGCATCCTTCATGGCCTGTTTGCAGGGCGCGATAGTCCGATCGAGGATCGGCCGAATCAAGTCCTCGAACTGCTGGCGCGTGATCTCGCGCTGATACCGCTTTCCGCCCGGCAACTCAATATCCAGTTTGGCCGACGGCTGCGATGACAGCGTAATCTTCGCCTCGATTACCGCCTTGCGGATTGTCTG
>DATHJP010000073.1:0-2541 GCA_035489695.1 Terriglobales bacterium | reverse complement strand
GGCGGAACGAGTTTGAAAAAGGCCGCAGGCCGAATCGGAGGTGGGTGATGTTTACAGGCAAATTGATTGATGAATTGATGGCGACGGTGGAACGAGCAGAACAGCAAAGAGATTCGCAAGGTGACTCTGCGGAAATCTGGTGCAACGTCGCGCCTTATGAACTTGCAGCAATGGACGCCAATTTAATAGGGGTGGCATAAATGGCAGCAGCGGCCACAGCAGTTCAAGAAGCAGTTTCGCGTAGGGGGCGTCGTCCTTGCTGGACGGGCACACCGGAAATTTACTTTACCAAGGGCATCGACAACTCACGACTGGTGAAAGTCGAAGATGCCCAGCATAGCCGTGAGATGAAGCAGTTCGGCATTGCATTGTGCTGCCTGTTTCTCCTGGTGATGACCTATGCCTGGCAGCATTTCACAGCCATCGAATACGGCTACAAGATCGAGTCGCTGAAAACCCAGCGCGATGGATTGGCGGAGATGAACCGCGCTCTGCGCCTGGAAGAAGCCTCGCTGCGCGATCCGGAGCGGATCGACACGCTGGCCAAAAAACTTGGCATGCAGTCGCCACAAGCCGGACAGGTGATCCGTATGGATACGGCCCTGCCGGATGGCGAAACACCAGTGCTGGCGAGCGTAGCTGCGATCTCAGTAGTTTCGGCGCGATAAATGATTTTAGGGGGGCGGGCATCGTGCCCGTCTGACCGGCGCAATAGCCGGCTGATCACTGGCGGCCTCTGCTGAAAGAGCAGGCCGCCACCTTTTTCTAAGATCGAATTCGAGGGTGGCAAACTTGGCGGCCAGTGCACCTCGCAACAGCATCAACACCAGGCTTTACCTGCTGGGCGCGATCTTTTTCTTTTGGTGTTGTGTCATCTGCCTGCGATTGGTCTATCTGCAAGTCTTTCGTTACGGAGATTTTGAGCAACGCGCCCAACACCAGCAACAGCGCACCACCGAAGTTGCCGCCAAGCGCGGCGTGATCTATGACCGTGCTGGACGCGAACTGGCTATGTCCATTTCCGTGGACTCCGCCTTCGCCGTGCCCACCGAAATGCCCGACCTGGCGGGAACCGTCTCGCTCATCGCACGAATCACTAAGACAGATCCTCGTGAACTGCTAGCCAAGTGCAAAGCCGCCCGAACGTTCTGCTGGGTGGCGCGCAAGGCGGATGCGGAAACTGCCGATCGCATCCGATCGCTGAATCTGCGCGGCATCTACTTTCAGAAAGAGTCCAAACGTTTCTATCCCAAACGTGAATTAGCCGCCCAAGTCCTCGGGTACGTCGGCATGGACGACGAAGGACTGAGCGGGATTGAACGCGAGTATGACGACCGGCTGCACGGCAAGCCGGGCCGGATGCTGATCTCGGTGGACGCGCGCCGCAAGTGGTTTGGCAGTGTCGAGAAGCAACCCGACCCAGGCGAAAACGTGGTACTGACGGTTGACGAGAAGATCCAATACATCGCCGAACGTGAGTTGGAAACTGCGATGAAGGAGACGCGCTCCGTCGCGGGCACGATTGTGGTGCAAAATCCTCACACCGGGGAAATTCTTGCGCTGGCAAACCGTCCCACCTTCAACCCCAATCTTTCCCGGCAAGTAACGCCTGAGAGGCTGAAAGATCACGCGGTCAGTGATGTTTATGAACCGGGCTCAACTTTCAAAGTCGTAACTATCTCCGCCGCCCTCGAGGAGAAGCTGACTCGTCCCACCGAAATGTTCGATTGCCAGATGGGGTCGATCGTCATCAACGGCATGCGAATTCACGACGCCAAGCCTCACGGATTGCTGTCGGTGTCCGGCATCCTGGCGAAATCGAGCGACGTGGGTGCCATCAAGATCGCGCTGCGCCTGGGCGAAGACCGTTTTTACAAATATATTCGTGATTTTGGTTTCGGACAGCAAACCGGAATTGAATTGCCGGGTGAAACCCGGGGCTTGACCAAGCCGGTGAGCCGCTGGTCAAAAGTTTCGATCGGCGCGATATCCATGGGCCAGGAAATTGGCATTACACCGCTGCAATTGGTGGGGTTGATTTCGACCATCGCTAACGACGGCCTGTGGGTCGCGCCGCGTATCGTGGCTGCCACAACCGAGCCTCGCCGGACCCCGCAAACCGTGGTATTTCATCCTGGCGCCGCGCGCCGCGTAATTTCCCCTCTCACGGCTGCTCAGATGAAGCAGATGATGCAGGGCGTGGTGCTCGAGGGTACGGGCCTCAAGGCGATTTTGGAAGGGTATTCCTCCGCCGGCAAGACGGGTACAGCACAAAAAGTGGACCCAGCAACTGGAGCTTACTCGCACACCAAGTATGTAGCTTCATTCGCCGGCTTTGCCCCTATCAACAATCCCGCAATCACGGTGGCGGTCATTTTGGATTCTCCTGTCGGATTGCATCAGGGCGGACAGGTCTCCGCGCCGGTCTTTCAGCGAGTGGCGCAGCAGGTCCTGGAATATCTGCACGTTCCGCATGACGTGGAATTGCCAGCGAGTCGCCAGGTGCTGCTGGCACAACGTAATGCCAAAGAGGATGACCTC
>DATHJP010000072.1:0-6157 GCA_035489695.1 Terriglobales bacterium | reverse complement strand
CTTGACGGGCAAGCTGGGTGACGTGATGCAGGAGTCAGCCCAAGCCGCCATGTCCTACGTTCGCTCGCGAGCTGGCAGATTGGGATTGTCACGGGATTTTTACCGCAATCTGGATATTCACGTTCACGTGCCGGAGGGCGCGATCCCGAAAGATGGACCATCCGCCGGTATCACCATTGCAACGGCGATTGCCAGTTCGTTGAGCAAGATTCCCGTACGGCGTGACCTCGCTATGACGGGAGAGATCACGCTGCGAGGCAAAGTGCTTGCTATTGGCGGTCTCAAGGAAAAACTGTTGGCAGCCCATCGCGCCGGCTTGTTTGAAGTCATCCTGCCTCAGGATAATGAGAAGGATCTCGCCGAAGTCCCGGAGAATCTGCGGAATGCTATGAAGCTACATTTTGTTGACACTATGGACCAGGTGCTGGCCGTGGCTTTGGAAAAGCCTCTGACGGCACTGGCAGAGGAAACGGCACAGCCGATTGCTCCCATTGCTCAGCCCGGAGAGGGTCCGGCGGCCCATCAGTAAACTCGCAGCATTCAGTTCTCCAATCTCGGCCCGCTGACTGCGGGCCTTTTTGCTGCGCTAAAATGATTAAGAGCCCAGCTGCATGGATCCCGAACCCCAAGAGCGAAGTTATCTTAGAGGAGCGGCAGGATTAGTCGCCGTACTTGCGGTAGTGGTAGTTCTTCTACTCTGGTTGCCCGCCTATCGATGGTTTTTGCTAATCAGCGCCGGGATTGGAATACTGGTGGCAGGCGCCTTGTACTTATGGCATCACTGGAAGCCGCTAAAAGAAGAAGACGTGAATAACAAACGGCCGCTCGGGCTGCAATGATGGGTGAGAATATCTTCAGTTCCCTGTTTTGAAGTTCTCTGTTCTCAGTTGCTTTCCAATATGCGTGTGCTTTCGCGATTCCTGATGTCGGCGTTTGATTCCAGCCATTTTCCTGCCCCGAGTTTGCCCGAAGTGGCATTTCTGGGACGATCGAACGTGGGGAAATCGAGCGTGATCAATTCGCTACTGGGAGCAAAGATAGCCAAAACCAGCTCTACGCCTGGACGGACGCGTTCCATTAATTTTTTTGAAGTGCGCTGGCCGGGAAAACCTAAACCGGAATTGATCTTTGCCGATCTTCCGGGGTACGGGTATGCCAAAGTTTCGCGCGAAGTATCCGAGCAGTGGCCGAGTTTTATCGAACCGTATCTCAAAGAGCGCTCGTCGCTGGCGTTATGCCTGGCATTGGTGGATGTCAATGTGCCTCCGCAGGCGAGCGATCAGCAGTTGCTGGATTTTCTGGAATCAAGCGGCCGTCCGTTGGTCATCGTGGCCACGAAAAGCGATCGGCTGTCGGGAAATCAGTTAGGGAATGCGGTGCGGACCATGGCACAGGAACACCCTCGAGCGCATATTGTTCCCTACTCTGCCAGGACGGGGACAGGCCGGGAAGAGCTCTGGCAGCAGATACGGGCGTGCCTCGAGGACCATCCTTCCGCTTGAATATTCTCGTGGTTGTGATTATGAAATTTTTCTAATGGAAAAGTCAGTCATTCGCCATTACTTTTGTGCTTTCGCAACGCCCTACTCCATATACTCATCCGCTATTATGAAAGACTTATGGCGACATATCTAATTACGGGAGTTGCCGGCTTCATAGGATCAGCGTTGGCGAGGGCCGTACTGGCACAAGGCGACCATGTACGTGGGATTGATAACCTCTCTACCGGCAGGCGCGAAAATCTGACTGAGATTCTTCCGCGCATCGATTTTCAGCAGGCGGACTTGCTCGATCTGCAAGCACTATATGAGGCTTGCCGGGGCGTGGACTATGTCCTGCACGAAGCCGCGATTCCTTCAGTCCCGAAATCGGTGCTCGATCCGCTAGGCAGTAATCGGGCCAATCTTGACGGTACTGTAAACGTCTTAATGGCGGCGCGGGACGCTAAGGTTAAACGGGTAGTTTATGCGGCTTCTTCGTCCGCTTATGGCGATACGCCAACTTTGCCCAAGCGCGAGGACATGGCTCCGAATCCGATCTCTCCCTATGCGGTGGCCAAACTAGCCAGCGAGCACTACATGATTTCCTTTTACCGCTGTTATGGGCTGGAGACTGTCTGCTTGCGCTATTTCAATATTTTTGGACCGCGCCAAGATCCCACTTCGCCTTATTCAGGCGTTCTAGCTAAATTCATTACCCAGATGCTGAAAGGGGAACAACCTACCATCCTAGGCGACGGCAAGCAGAGCCGTGACTTCACCTATGTGGACAATGCGGTCGACGCCAACTTGCTGGCGTGCAAAGCGCCCGGGAAGGAAGTGGCTGGATGCGTGTTCAACGTTGCCACCGGCCGGCGAGTCGATCTCAATGAGACCTTCCAGATTCTTAAGAAACTTACCGGCTACCCCGGCAGCGTCAGTTATGGGCCGGAGCGGGCTGGGGACGTAAAGCACTCCTTGGCTGACATGTCCCGAGCGACCAAGCATCTCGGCTACACTCCGAAAGTCGATTTCGAGGAAGGCTTGCGACGCACCATCGACTGGTACCGGAACCAGGAACGAGCGGCGCGGGCGTAGGTGGATTGCAGTGTCTGGTTTCTAGTTTCCGGTTCCCATTCAAACGCTCGATTACCTTGGTTATCTAGGGTGAGCTTACGAGCACGGCTAGAGTGACGGAATGACACTTTCCTCTATGGTTGTTTCACGCGACTGGCAGGAGATCAGCGTATTGGAATGCATTCTTGGCGGGCTCCACATTGGGGTGGACGTGGAAGCGCATCCGGATCGCGCTCGAGAGAAACTGTCAAAATCAAAGATCGATGCGATGATCGTAGATTGCGATTTGGACGGCGCAGCCGACTTTGTGCGTGAATTGCAGAACGGCCTTATCAACAAGTCAGTGCCAGTGGTTGTGCTTCGCGGCTCGCGCGACCACAACTCACGGAAGATTCAACCCGCGTCATTTGAATTTCAAAAACCAATCTCGGTAGAGCAAGCTGTGCATACGTTGTCGGCGGCGCGGAACATGATTCTGGACGGAAGATTGCGGTATCACCGGCAAGCGTTGGATGTACCGGTATCACTCAGCTGCGGATCTCACAAGCGGGTCACTGCTAATCTCCTGAACCTCAGTCAGGGTGGCGTGGGAGTTCGCGCTCATAGGACACTCGCGGCTGCAGGTCCGGTCAATGTCAGCTTTGCCCTGCCTGGGACCAAGCTTTCGATCAAGTTTCAGGGCGAGCTGGCGTGGACCGACAACCAAGGCAACGCTGGGATCCGGTTTCTGGAAATGGATTGCGAGATGAAACGAAACCTGCAACTCTGGCTTGAGCAGCAGTATCTCACCGATTAAGCGATTAGAGGTTTCAAGCAGACATCTCAACGAAAGCGCGGCCTGTCTGCTTCGTCCACATGGCTTCCCCCTTCTGAACTGATACAAGCCCGATGCACCAAGCAGGTCCCTGGTGTGACGCCCATCCAGATCGTGAACAGGAACCAATAAAGCGTCGTAAAAAGGCACGCAACCCCAAGGGCGAGAGCCGAGACTATCGTCCAGGCGGGCAGAGAACGAGTCATCGCCAAGGAAAGCATTAAGAACAGCAACACCGCGGAGAGCAGGATCAAACTATCTATCAGCCACGAAAGACTGCCGGCTGAAATGGCAATTGGAGACCAGAAAAAGCGCAACATGGCGTCGTCAGTGGATTCCAAAGCCTGCGAATTTGGCGCGCCGCTCAGGGCCCCGTCAAGACAGATCGTGGGGCGTGGAGCGGGCGAAAAGAGAAGGTCGATCTCGCTTTCGGGTTGAACGAAAATCGAATCCTTCGAAGCACGGGAGATGCCTTCAAGCAGTTGGCTGAAAATCCATTCCTTGAGCAGTCGGCGAGTGCGCTGGGGAAGATTGAGAAACTGTACACCGGCCTGTCCAAAGTCGTCAGCCCAGCCAACCCGTCCAACGGCTTCGACGCGAACCCGGGGTGACATCAACTCGAAACGGACACGAATCTGTTGGTTCGCCTGCAACGGAGCAACTGTCTGCAGTGAGATACCGGTTTCGCTGAGATTCCGGATAATGCCTCCGTTGGCATGATCCAGATTCACGTACGCCAACCTGTGAATCCCGTGGCGGTAGCCGCGTGGTTTTCTGGGCGCAGCTTCGAGCCGGCGAGTCTCGACAGATTCAGCCAGGATGGACAAAGACTCCATTGGCCGAATCTTAGCTTGGAATGCGGAAACCCCTCAGTAACCGGGCTGGTTCAGGGGGAACGTCAGGAGGCGGAGCGCTGGTCCGCAGCAGCGGTTTCCCGCAGAGCCTTCTCGCGCTGCATTCGCTGCCAGGCGATAAGACGATTGAGGTCGTAGCTGTAAGGCCCGAAGGCACGAAAGTCCTGCTCGTCAAACAGCCGCTTGATGCCACAGCCCAGACAAACCTGGTAGGAGTGCTCCTGAACACGAATCGGCCAACTCATTTTGCCATGCCAACACCCGCGCAACACCACGACGGCAGCACCGGCAATACCGGTAGCGACAACACCAAGAGGCCATTTCCAGCGCGATTTTTTGTTCTGTTTACTCACCCACCACACCCTGTAACTGCTTCCAAAATCTAAGTTTATGCTGAACCGAACGCGAGTGCAATGGCACTAAGCTGCCACGTCCGCAGCCGCGCCACGGCGGCTGCCTTACCAAAGAGCATAGACGATGCCAACCTTCGTGCGCCGGAGGAATATTGCTACGATGAACAAACAGCTGTAACTTACAAATTAGCCGTGCAGGGGTGCGCAAGTGGTGAATTGACAAGCGCTTCCCCGGCGTTAACACTTGGCTAAACAAAGTTATCGGCTCCGATTTCCACAGCTTTCATGAGCGCCAATCCGAGCAACGCGAACCTGAGTCTCACCGAACCGGATCTCACTACGTCAGCTCCGGACTTGCGCGCACCCGAATTTTTGCCAGAGGCCCGTGTGTCCGCGCCGGGACACGAAGCTTTACAGGCGCTCCTGGCTTTTTCTTCTCTCCACGAGCAAATCCGGCAGCGCCGTTCGCGAGAGCTTCGGCTGGGAGTCCGGCACAGCCCTGATGACGTTTGGGAGTTAGAGCAGTTTGTCCTGGATGAAGTTCTGCAACTGGTGGCGGAACGCGCGTTAGCGATCACTGGCGCGGACGGGATTGCGATTGCGCTGGCGGAAGGAGATGCGATCGTCTGCCGGGCATCCGCGGGAACGATTGCGCCCGACCAGGGAGTTCGCCTGGATCCGAGTTCAGGTTTTTCGGGAGCGTGTCTGCGCCGCGAAGAAATCGTGCGTTGTGACGATGCAGAGAACGATCCGCGGGTGAATGTGCATGCCTGCCGCGCCTTGGGAGCACGGTCTATGGTGGCCGTACCCCTCACTGGACGGCACAGTGTCATTGGGTTGGTGGAGGCTTTCTCCACCGAGTCGTATGGTTTCAACGACAGTGATGTGCGCAGCCTGAACCTGCTGGCTGAACTGATTCTCTCTGCTCTGAAGCCGGAAGAGGAAGATCGGCTGGCTGAAATCTCGCGGCAGGTGGTGGGACAAAACGCACAGCCCTCCGAAGCCGCGGAGACCAAATCAAAAGATATAGAACCTGAAACGAGAACCCAGACTTCCGCTGCATCCATCTTAGAACAGCCTCGTAGCGAAACAATCTCTACGAAGAGCGATCCAGCAGATAACTCCAGACCCGGCCTGATGGTCGTGCTGCTGATGGTTATTGTCGCATTGGCCCTAGGAGCTGCGGTCTGGTGGAACATCCAGCGCACAGTTCAGCCTGTCTCTGTCAGCCTGGAGGAGACCGGGACGCCATCAGCGGGGGTTCAACCAGTTGCGCCGTCGCAGGAAAGCGAGCAACAAGCTTCGGAGACAGCGGTCTCGAATGAGAACGACCCAGTTTCAGCGATACGGGAAAAACTTGCGGTACTGCCCCAGGTGACTGGCATCCGGCACTGGTCTTCGGCAGCCTCCAGCACAATAGCGATCGATCTGAAGGATCAAGTTCAGTACGAGGCCCATCGACTCAGCAAGCCGGAACGAATCTACTTCGACCTTCACGATACCGCCCTGGCGCCAGGACTCTTCGGGAAGACGATCGAGGTGGGAGACGCACTTCTGTTCCGGATTCGCATCGCCCAGCCT
>DATHJP010000071.1:0-2566 GCA_035489695.1 Terriglobales bacterium | reverse complement strand
CGCTGTCCGTAATAGCGGTAATAACCCAAAGCAAGATGAGTCTCCGGCAGTTCTGGGTCGAGCGCGCGAGCATGATCGAGGGAATCCTTGGCTGCCGCGAGCCGCGCCGGGCTTGGATCGAGTCCTAACCAGTAACTATTGCTCTGCACACTGGAGAGACGTGCCCAAGCCAGGACAAAAGTGGGATCCAACTTCACTGCCTCTTGATAGGAATGGATCGCACCTTCCACGGTAGGCTTATCAAACGGGGAGCCAGCTGCATATGCGCAACCACGCAGATAAGCCTCGTAAGCGGCGGTATTGTTCGTCGGCCTGGCCTCTACCCGCGCTTTCTCCTGTGGACTTAGTGTCGCACCCACACCTGCGGCGATCTCTGTGGCTAACTCACCCTGCAAGGCGAGCGAATCGGCCATGGTGCGATCGTAATTCTGCACCCAGATATGGCGATCCGTTAACGCATCGATCAGTTGCACGGAAACCCGAATATGATTTCCAGACCGGCGGACACTTCCTTCGATGACATTGCTGACACCGAGTTGCTGCGCAATTTCTTTAAGATTGCGGGTAATGCCAGTCTTATACTGCATCACCGAAGTGCGGCTGATTACCTTCAGATCCTTGATCTTGGCCAGACTAGAGAGCAGCTCTTCCTGAATTCCATCAGCAAAGAAGGCGTTCTCTTTTTCCTCGCTCAGATTGTCCAGCGGAAGAACGGCAATGCTCTTGTCAGGAATGGATACAGCAATTGCGCTGGTTGATTTCGGAGCCACCCGATGAGATAGAAGCCAAAAGCCGGCGATGGCAGCGACAACTATTATTAACAGCAAACAAATCATCAGCCACCTTTTGCGAGCGCCGACGCTGGCGGAGCGATGATCGACCGCGCGTTGTTCCTCCTGAGCACGCTTGACCTTGTCCGGTAGTTCGGGATTGCCGACTTCGTCAGTGTAGAAATTGACTATTTCAACTTTGACGCCGTGCTTGACCTCGACCGGCCCAAGCTCGTGCAACGACGGACGCCACCGACTTTGTTGGGCCAAGTCGTCAGCGATCCGGCTTGAAAGGAGGATGTGCCCGGCATCACCACAATCCATCACTCGCTGGGCGATGTTAATTCCCACGCCGGCGACATTTGATCGATCGTTTACGTCCGTAACGCCGCTGACCGGCCCGCTGTGCAGTCCCATTCGCAATGGAAGTTCTGGGTGGTTCCTGATCTGCTGGTTTATTTCGATGGCGCACTTCAATGCTGCTTCCGGATTAGTAAAGAAGGCCAACGCCATGCCGTCACCAGTCGGAAGCCGGATTAGTTTGCTCACTGCTTCGGCCTGTTTGAATTGCAGCGTTTCGCGCACGATCTTATTCAGCTCGTTTAGTCGCTCGCGTTGTTGATCGGTCAGAAGTTTGGAGTATCCCACGATGTCCATGAAGAGAACGTGGGCGATTTCCAGGTCAACGTCGGATGAGGCTTCCGGGGTCACTTCAAAATCTAATCGTCGTTAGCCGCTGTTTGGATTCATAATTTCTTTTCCGCAACCAGTTCCTGAAAACGAGGATCGTTGCGGATCGGATCCCAGATGGTGCTGATTCGCAGCATCGTGGGAGTGATCGCGGTGAATGAAGGTACCTTGATCAGCCGTTGAAGAATGGGGATGGCATGATCGGCATCGCCCAGCATGGCGTAGATTTCCGCCATTGATTCTTCCTGCAGAGGACCTTCAAAGGGATCGCTGGAGGTGGGATCGATGGCCATGGCTTTTTGCCCCTCCCTGATAGCAGATGCCGCGTCGCCCAGACCCGCATAGGCGTGACCCAACCACGTGTGCAGGTCCAGTGCCGGATAGGCATCCGGCGCTGTTTTCTCGAGTTCTCCTTGACACTCCCGCGCCAATTCCTGATACGCCGCCTTGGCGGCGGCCACATTGCCGGCGTGCTGCTGAGCCATTCCCAGCATGAGAAGCAGCCCCCGATTGTCCTCGACTGATTTTTCGCTCAATCCCTTTGCCAGGATCTCCGCCGCCTCAGTGTAACGTCGCCTTAACAAAGCCACATCACCGCGGATGGCCGCATTAGCCGCGGGATTCGCGATAACTGCGTCTAACGCATCGAGATTTCCCATCGCGACAAGGGCATACGCTTTGAACCCGAGCGCACCTGTATTTGTTGGATCAAAGGCAAGGAGGTTGTTAATTACTCCCAAAGCATCCGGAAAACGCCGCAGAGCCATGTAATTACCAGCGAGAAGGGTGTAGGCATCGATGTTCCGCGGATCGAGCTCAACTACGCGACGCATCGCGGTGGTCACTTCTTCCAAATGCCCAAGACGCCGTTGGATGAGACCGATTGCATAAACGATATCGACATTATTAGGAAGACCCTGCTCCGCCTGCTGGAATTCCGCCAATGCCCCGGTGAAATCGCGCTCCGCATAGTAACGGTAATAACCAAGAGCAAGATGCGTTTCGGGCAGGTTTGGGTCGAGCGCGCGAGCACGATCGAGGGCATCCTTCGCCGCCACCAGCCGCGCCGGGCTTGGGTCGAATGCCGACCAATAAAAGGAGCTCTG
>DATHJP010000070.1:0-2781 GCA_035489695.1 Terriglobales bacterium | reverse complement strand
GCCTTCGCGATCACCTCTTCTCGTGACATTGGATTCTCAGGCGTGCCACGCACATGCTCGACACGCTCCGTAAGATGCGTACCGTCTTTGAGCGTAAGTTCAACAATGGCAACTCTCACCGGGATCAGCTTCTCCAATTCCTCGTCGGGAACAAGTTGCACTTTCGCGCGCTGACGCAGAAGTGCGGGGTCCTGCATGCGAGCCTTATCGTGTGCCGCATGGAAGGAGACGGTCTTGTCGAGTAGCATCACCGCAACCAGGTGCTGTAAACAAATATCCGGCATATCGCGGTTGTTTACCGTGTAGGCCGCGCTGGTGGCGGCACGTACCACTACTTTTTCCACCTGGTCCGCCTGAAAGGGTCGCCGCTTTTGCAGATTTTCCAGCGCGTCGAGTGGCGCTTGGATGGGTCCTCCTGTTGTCCACTTCTTCAGCGTTGTAAGCGTTACCCCGTAGACCACGCCCAGCTGATCGATCATCCCCGCCGGATCCGCTTTCGGGTTATACGATTCCACAAAATTGTTGGGCCCGGATAGAACATCGTTGACGCCGGTCCATCCCGCTTGCACGACGAGCGCGGCGTTGACCCCATTGCGCGCTCCCATCGCCCCGAACAGGAATGCCTTTTCAACGTGCTCGGTGTCGCGACGCCACGCCCCGATCCCGGCGCCAGCTTGCTGCGCTGCATAATCAAACAGCCAGCGCATTTGTTGCGCACTCAGACTAGCGACACAGCCGGCGGCAGCGCTCGCGCCCATGGTCCCAACCAGGTTGTGTGTTTCTTTCATCCCCGGGCCAACGGTTTTCATAGCCCGCATGGCAATGTCGTAGCCAAGCGCTACAGCGCGCAAGAAATGCGTCCCACTAATACCAAACTGCTCCCCTGAAGCTAGCGCCGCAGGCACGACGGCGCATCCTGGGTGTGCCCCACCCGTGGTGAAATCGTCGTCGCTCTCATCGGAATGAGCTAACTGGCCATTTGCGAATGCTGCCTCAATTGGTCCGCAGAGGATCGGCGAAGCCACGACCGTGGCAATCTTCTGGCCACCATAAGCGCGAGCGAACTTTATGGCCAAGCGTCCGGGAAGCAACTCGGATCCAGATACCATGGCAGCGAAGGTGTCCAAAATGTGATGCTTTGTCTCCTGAACGACATTTTCCGGCAGCGCGCGATTGCGAGCCTCAGCCATATATGCGCTGAGCTTCTCCATCACGGAACTGACTTCCGGGCCTGGCGCCATCGCCAGGCCTGGAAACATTGCAGCAGCCGCAACCCATGCAGAGTTCTGCAACAAACTACGCCGCGTCAGAGTTGGCGGCCGGGACTCAGGCTGTCTGTTTGCATATCGATCTTCGCTATTCACTATTCACCGTGGGTAAGGAGAATCTCATCAGTTTCATCTTTTCGTCGCGATCACACTTTAGCGGTTACGACTGACTGTTGAAGTGGCGCGGTGTCCGCGGGTTGCGGGGGAAGGCTAACGACGACCCGCGGATTTTGGCCGCGCAGAGCACCAATGCAGTCTCTTCACCCTCGAATAGGCGCTCCACACACGCTAGAAGATCACTTTGACGGCGAACTGAATCTCGCGCGCTGTAGTTGTCGTCCGCGTCAGCTCGCCAGCCGCTGGGTTAAGAACTCCCCCACCATCGAAAATATCTGTGTTGGTGGGTGTTGCAGGCGGAGCAAAGTTGACGTGATTGAGGATGTTGAAAAGTTCGGCGCGGAACTGCACGTTGAATCTTTCCGAGATCCTCTTGAGGTAGTTGTTCTTGAATAGAGAGAAGTCAAGCTCCGAGACGCCTGGACCGGTAAGAATGTTGCGGCCGGCGTTGCCGCGAAGGTTAAAGCATTGAGGAAAGGCCGGGCCGACGCAGTTGGCTTGCCAAAATGCCAGGCTGGGCGCGGTAGGAATCTCGAAGCATTCTGTCTTGATGTAGTGGGTGGGATTTCCAGGATTGGTAAGACTGTTACATCCCGACCCGGTAAGGCGATTCGGGAAAGCCCAATCGTCGCCGCTTTGCGTGAGTGCCGGGTCCGAACCGGTTCCCCAGGTCGCGGTGAACGGCACGCCGTCACTGGCCGTGAAAATAAGCCCCAGTTCCCATCCCCCCAAGGCCCATCGCGCTGGCCCTTCCAGAGATTTCGGCGTGGGGACTTCCCACGTACCGTTCACCACGACGGTGCGCCCGACATTGAAATCCGATGGGCCGCGGCTCAAACTTAAGTCGAACCAGTGCAGGCTGGAGATTGAATTGCCAAACGAATCTCCGGCAACCGTGGCCGAACTGGTATCGATGCTCTTACCCCAGGTGAAGGTGCCTTGCAGTTGGAAGCCGTGGCTCATGCGCTTCACCAACTGCGTTTCCAGGGCATCATATTGCGAGTGTCCGTCATAGAACATCCCCCTGATCGAGCCAAAGTTTGGGTTGATAATGGAGGCATCGACGGGCCAAAGATATCCAGCCGACGTCTTGGTGGGGATTGCCAGATTGGCATCATCTACGCGGAATGGTTGATGCACGCCGCGCGACCCCACGTAGGCAACCATGGCGGCGAGGCTGGGAGCAAGTTGCTGCTGGACATTGAGATTCCACTGCATCACATAGTTGCGTTTGGGGTTCGGCTGGACGTAAGTAGTGCGCAATCTATTCGCCGGAAAAGAAACCGGCTGGTTCCCAAAGTTGAAAAAGGGAGTCGAACATCCACACAGTCCAAAGGGGTCTTTGATCACGGTGTAGGAAAAAAACGGAGTTGCTTGAGTAGTCAGGAGGGGAAAC
>DATHJP010000069.1:0-2290 GCA_035489695.1 Terriglobales bacterium | reverse complement strand
AAGGCAATACTCGGCGGTCGATCTGGCGATGTCCTGGAGTTGATCGAGTCGAACTTCCTAGAATAGATTGCACCGCACCGACCAGGTCGCCAAGCTTAAGGGGCACACGGTCATAGGGTCCGCCGGCGGCGCCGCCAACCGACCACCATTTTATTAACGTCCACTCAAAAGTGACCATGGATTCATACACGCGTTTCGAGACGGTAGCGACGTCGGTGATCTCACGTCGTAGTTTTCTGCGCAAGACGATCGCTTTGGTTCCCGCCGCTGCGGCTGTCGCCGGGACAGCACGCTCAGAGGGTCAGCGCGCATCGGAAGGCACGGAAAGGGCGGGAGCTGAACACCATCCAAATGGAGCCACTCCGATGCCGTACTCTGACTACACATGTTTCCGGTTCCGTTTTGATTCTGGAGTCGCGTTCGTCACCATGGATCACCCGCCGCTAAACCTTCTCGATGAAGTTATGTCGCAAGAGTTCGAGAAACTCGGAAGGGAGCTCGAGGCCGATGAGACCGTCCGAGTTGTGGTGTTGCAAAGCGCGCTTCCTGATTTCTTTATCGCCCACTCTGGTTTGCGCCGCTTTGCAGGCGGCTCGAAAGTGGTGTCCCATACGCGCAGCTTCCGTCTTACGCAGATGATCGGCGAGCGGTTCAGAAACATGCCCAAGGTGACCATTGCCAAAGTCGAGGGACGGGCCCGGGGCGGAGGGAGTGAGATCGCACTGGCCATGGACATGTGTTTTGCTGCCGTTGGCAAAGCGATCTTCCGCCAGCCAGAGGTAGCATGGGGTCTTGTTCCGGGTGGCGGCTCTACGCAAAGATTGCCACGGCTCATGGGGCGCGGACGCGCCTTGGAGGTGCTTTTGGGTTCCAATGATCTCTCGGCGGAGCTGGCAGAGCGTTACGGCTATATCAATCGAGCGTTGCCGGCGCACGAGCTGACGCCTTTTGTAGAGAAACTGGCTCACCGCATCGCCTCATTTCCTCCGCATGCCATCGGTCATATCAAGGCGGCCGTGGACACCGGAGCATTTGGTTCTATTGCAGAGGGGCTACTGGTGGAAGCCCACGAGTCCGATTTGGCTCTCGCTAACGAAGTGGCGCAAGCACGCATAGCGGAATCATTGAAGCTCGGCGCCGAAACTTATCAAGGTGAGTTGGAGATGGACTTTTTGTCGAAACTCTCCCCGATAAGATAACCCGCGAAGCGATCTTGGCGACCGTCTTCGCTGACCGCGCAGGACCGAGGTCCCGTATTGGTGACGGTGGAGTGGAACATCGATCCTAAGTGCCGCCTGCCGTTTCTGGAGGCGTTGTGGAGCTATGCACGCGAGCGCCGCCGCGATGGCGCTTACGACTGGGCTCTTTTTGAGGATCCTGCTCAGGATGGCCGTTTCATCGAAACATTTCTGACGGACTCGCAGACCGCCGCTCAGCCCAGCTCACCGAAATCCCGCTCGGCGAACACGGTATCGCTTTCGACGACCGACTTCTACGAACCAGGGGTCTCGTTGGTTCGATTGTCAACCGTGTTATTCGCATCAGTCAGTCACGAGGAGTAGCGCAATGAATATGCCACTGCCAGAGGGAATCGAAGAGCTTCGGCAAGACTTGCGTGCTGTGTTGAAGAAATGCCGTCCGGACTGGGACATTACTAGGCCCGAACTGAAAGCTGCTTGGGAACGGGGTGAACATGATCGCTTTTATCCCTATGGCAAGACCTACGCGCAGGTGTTTCGGGAGCAAGAGTAAACGGAACCATCAAATGATTCCGAGCATGACTCTGCCCGCGGAATGCGTATAACAACGCCAGTTGCGAGAGATTCGCGTGTGACAAACGGCCCGAATACGCACCGAAGCTTGACGACGCACCCGAAGCCTCAGGGCTCATCGAAGTTTGTCGTCTACGCGGCGTTGGCCGGTAATCTACTCGTGAGCGCCACAAAGTTCATCGCAGCCTCCGTGAGCGGAAGTGCTTCGATGATGAGCGAGGGCGTCCATTCGCTGGTCGACACGCTCAACGAGGTGCTACTGCTATACGGGATGCATCGCTCGAAGCAAACCGCAGATCGTATCCATCCACTCGGCTACGGACGCGAGCTGTACTTCTGGAGCTTTGTGGTCGCCGTGTTGCTGTTCGCCCTCGGTGGTGGAATTTCGATTTACCAGGGAATTGTACGTATCGCTGCGCCGCGGGCGCTTGAGAACACGCAGATCATCTACATCGTCCTTGGACTTTCAGCGGTTTTCGAAGGCTATTCCTGGTGGGTTTCCAAGCAAGCGTTCCGCA
>DATHJP010000068.1:0-2772 GCA_035489695.1 Terriglobales bacterium | reverse complement strand
TTGAGGCTGAACTCTAAAGAGAAAAGGGCCGCCATTTCGGCGACCCTTTTGAATCTACTGAACCCGGCCTTTACAGGGTAGACTCGATTTCGAATCCCCATGCCTCAAGCAGCGGCTCCGGGATATATTTCGAATTCTTATTGCGCCGCGCCCACTCCCGCAGCCGGGTAGAGCGCAAGTACTGGTCGGGCGAGAGCTTATACTCGCGCACGACCTGCTCAAATTCCGTCACCGTAGGGGTGATAGGCCCGATGGGCTCAGGCTTGCCCCAATTAGGATTTCCGCGTCGCTTAGCCATGAAATTATGCCTCTTGCTTAAAAATTTAACGCCAGAAATGACCGATAAATTAGATTCGTCTGAACCCGCTAGGGATTCACGCCTTATGAAAAGCTGAGCCCTACCTCAAAAAACCCTTGGATTAACTGGAAGTCCGTCATTTTAGGGCCTTTTGGCCCTAAAGTCAATGGAAATTGAAACCGTACCGGAAGGGATGCAAAGGTAGTCAGCAGATAATAAACAACTTACGTCGCGGACGAGCTCTGAGGCCGGGGAGGGAACCTGGTTCACACCATGATTTCAGGAACTTCCATGGTCCCCAGGCGAAAACAAGTGGCGAATGCTTCTATCACTTTGGGATCGAAATCGGATCCGGCGAGTTTGATCATCATCTCTTTCGCCTCAAACGGCGAAATCGCCTTCCGATAGGGTCGGTCGCTGGTCATTGCGTCGTAGGCGTCAGCCACGGACAGAATGCGCGCTTCTAAAGGGATATTTTCGCCTTGGGTTTCATGATATCCCTTGCCATCGAACTTATCGTGATGAGCCAGAATAATCGGAATCACGCGGGCCAAGGGGCTTGAAACCGGTTGCAGCATTTGTATTCCGAAATCGACATGCTTTTTCATCTGAGCGAATTCGCTACTGCTGAGACGAGCCGCCTTATAAAGAATTTCGCGGCTTACATCCAACTTTCCGAGGTCGTGCAGCAGAGCTGCGGCACGGATGTCTTCCAACTTCTCGGCTGACAATCCCATCTGCGCTGCGATCGCGGTGGCGTATATCGAAACTCGATAAGAATGGTTCTGCGTGTATTTGTCCTTGGAGATGAACTGGCTGAGGATCATCAGGATGCCATGATAAGTATTGCGCAGCTCGCGGAAGTGCTTTTCCTTTTTCTCATACAGCGTTCCCATGGCATAAGCGTTGATGAGCAGAATGCAGCCCCACACGGTGATCTCAAACCATTTTTCGGAAAGTGGTAAAGCTCCAACCCGGCGGCCGAACAATGAAGGATTGAAATAGGTAAGCAGCACGACGATAAGAACACTGCCCAGCGCGGTAAGTGTGGCATGCCTCCGTCCATATACGTAAGCGGAAAGCAGTGTGGGCAGGGTGTAGAGACCCAGCAGCATGTGATGCGAATCCAGCAGGGAATTCAGCAGAGCAGCCAGAGCGAACAAAGAGAGCAGCAGCCAGAGTTCGCGGTTGACCTCAGCCAGGCGGCGCCAGCCATCGGCTTGGATTCGTACCAGCCAGGATACGGAGGGCGTGACGGAAAATCGGGCTGTGGCCTGACCGCGTTCTACCGAGTCGAGATCCATCTCCGCGCTCCAACCGGCCAGCCGCATGACTGCGACGGCGCCTTGTCGAATCCAAAAAAATTATGAAGGGGTGATTCGATGTGTCGATGGTAGGCCGCCCATTCGGGCAGCGGCAAGTTACTGCCGTAACTCGAGCGCACGCCTGATTGATTGACCCACCACTGGAACGTACTTACATTTCCTTAAGGAGATAAAACCGTGAGAGATATCCACGAAGTGTTACGCAAGAAGCAGGCCGAGCAGACCCAACTGGGCAAGCAGATTGAGGCCCTGCAAACGGCCGCGGAACAATTGCGCAGCGTAGCGCATCTGCTGGATGACGAACACGAAGAAAAGGATAGTGCTTCCAGCCGCGGGTAACAGCTCTCCCTTGCAGATTTTCACGAAAGCTAAAGGCGCACTATGAGTTTGCAATCGCTCGTTTTTTGTCCCGACGAGAAGATCGTCCGCGTGTTGCGCCGCGTGCTTAGTGATTTGGAGATCGCCGTAGAACGCTGCAGCGACGCTGATTCCGCCATTCGTAAACTTACCCGTCAAAGGTTCGAGGCGGTCATTGTCGATTGCAGCGACGAGGATGTGGCATCGCAAGTACTCAAAAGCGCTCGTTCCGCGCCTTGCAACAAGCACGCAGTTGCAGTGGCAATCGTAGACGGTACAACCAAACTGCGCAGCGCCTTTGAACTGGGCGCGCACTTTGTGCTGTATAAACCAATTTCCTCGGAACGTGCCAAGACCAGCTTTCGCGCTGTTCGCGCCATGATGAAACGCGAACGCCGCCGCAATATTCGCATAGCCATCGAAATTCCTGTCACTCTCACCATTAAGGATGGCGCCGACCAGCAGCGTGTTGTCACTTCCGATCTGGGTGAAGGCGGCATCGCCATTCAATCCTCGCAGCGTCCCAAGAAAATGGGCCCGATGAGTATCCAGTTCACCTTGCCGGGCACATCCCACGTCATCAAATGCATGGGCGAAGTAGCTTGGGAGAATGCCAGCCGTCAGACCGGTATTCGGTTCGCGGACATGTCCCCGGAAACCCGCGATCGCCTTAAAGCCTGGATCACTAATCACTCTGCGGAAAGCGAACGGGATGATCCGCCGGTGCAGTGCAAACTTACCGATCTCAGTCTGGGTGGATGCTACCTGGAAACCAATTCACCATTTCCCGAG
>DATHJP010000067.1:0-10829 GCA_035489695.1 Terriglobales bacterium | reverse complement strand
AAAAACGATGAAGTTGCGCACCGAGAATTACAAATCGATGCTGGTCATCGGCGCCGATGAGTTTTCATGCGAATGGAAAAATCGTCCGGTGTCGGCGAATTACAAGGCGGGCGGCAAAGTCGACGGAGATTTAGTCTCACTCGAGATTCAGTAGAACATTCGATGCTCCATAAATAATAAACCCTCTCAGCCGAAGCCAAGAGGGTAAGGAATCGGAGTAGGATTTTTTACACGCGGACTACGTTACCCGCCTGGAAGCCTTTGGGGCCTTTCAGCAGATCGAATTCCACGGTTTCGCCCTCGTTGAGGGTGCGGTAACCGTTCTCCTGGATTGCGGAGAAATGGACGAAGACATCCTCCCCCGTGGAGCGCTGGATAAAGCCGTACCCCTTCGCCCCATTGAACCACTTTACTGTACCCTTCTCTCTCACAAAGAACTCCTTTCGCACCTTTACAATGATTTAAATTCTCCGCAGCCTTTGCGAAGCCCAAGCAACTAACCATCCCCTCAAAGGAGGCGGGCAAGCATGACAGGTGGAAATTCCGTGCACCGCCGACCCGGTGTCTACGAGAAAGGCTCCGGAGTTCTACGCCTGCCGGCAAAGAATGCGGCGTAGAACTCCGGAGCCTTTCGACGTGGCGCTAGGTTCGATTGCCAAATCACGAAACATCAACCTGAAGTTTGCGCTCGCTGCTCGAACTGCCTCAGCGAGCAAGAGATAATATTCAGGAACTCTCGATCTGGCAAGAGAAGAAAAGCACCAAGTGAAACGTTTTAGCAAATTCCCGACAACCGTTGCCTTCGACCATCATGGTCTGGACCCTCAACGCAAGCGGTTGCCGCTGCAAGTCTCTGAAAATAACGGGAGAAAAGTTATTCATGAAATTTTCTTCAGAATCCTTGCTGGTTGCCTGCTGTCACACCAGGCAGTGACTATCGGCACATTCGGATACGCAACCGCTGTCTAGAATGGACATTACCCACGTCGGAGACTGGCCTCAATTTCTTACCCGAGGCTTGCTATGTCTTCATCGATTTCCAAAATCTACAAACCTGGAATCATCCTCGTTTTTCTGTATGTGTTTTCTTTACAGGTGACCGCGCAAAGTTTTAGCTCTGCGCCCAGCTTGCGCCAACTGACACGGAGCTCCGGCTACATTTTTGCCGGCAAAGTCAGCGCGATTGAGCGCGTAGCCGCTAGGGCAACTCCGGATGTAGCCACAGTAAAAATCACATTCCAGGTAGAGCAGGGCATTCGAGGCGTCCACCGCGGGCAGACGTTGGTGATTCGCGAATGGGGCGGCCTGTGGGAGCAAGGCGAACGCTATCGTACTGGCGAACGGGTCTTGTTGTTTCTTTATCGTCCCAGCAAATTGGGATTGACCAGCCCGGTCGCTGGCGTATTGGGTCGCTTTGCCGTTGATAAGGCCGGACAAATTAATTTGCAGGATCGCATCGCATCCTTGGATTCGGACCCTGTTGCGGTCCGCCTGCGACGAAAGTCCCGAGTGACTAGCGGTGATTTTGCGCGCGCTATCCGGCGAATGGTCGAGGAGTAGCGATGGGAGCTCATTTTCTTTCTCGTCCTCGAGCCGCAGATCGACTGGACTTTCACCCTCTCGCCAACCGCGTCAGCCGGAAGCCAAAGCGCTCGAAACTTGTCCGGCTTCTATGGTTATTTGGCTACATTCTGCTAGCGGTATTTCTAATCCTGTTTCTCCCCCAAATGGGGAGCGCCGGGGGGCCGCACTACGTCGCCGGAGTCAGCTACTTCGATGCCGGCACAAAGGGTATTCCTCTAACCTGGGCGCAAGGCGCAATCACCTATTACACCGACCAGGGCGACCTCAGCCCGCTGCTGCTACACGCGGGTGCGGACGCCTTTGTCGCGGATGCTTTCAGCCGCTGGACTTCCATCACCACAGCGGCCGTTGCCAGCACGCTTGCGGGACAGCTTGCCGAGGATGTGAACGGGACAAACGTGATCGCAAACGGCGACGGAACGTTCACCATGCCCTCGGATATCCTCCCCACTGCGGTGAACAAGCCCGTGGCTATCGTGTACGACAGCGACGGAGCGGTAACCAGCGCGTTGCTTGGCTCCGGAGCGGGCGACACTTTTTACTGTTTTACCAACGCGGTGTTCGGCGGGACTGACAACCTCAGTACGGACGCTCATTTGTTGCATGCGCTGGTGATTATCAATGGCAACTGTGCTCAGACTTCTTCTCAATTACCTGACGTGAAGTATCGTCTGGTTCGGATGCTCGGCCGCGTGCTCGGACTCGACTGGTCGCAGGTCAACGTAAATGTCATCACGGGGACTCCCCCGCCTACCGCAGCCGATTACGCTGGGTTCACCATCATGCATGCAGCGGACGGCGTGAGTTGCGCTCCGATTTCCATCTGCTACACAAATCCTGATCTGCCAAAAATGGACGACCGAGCATCGCTTTCCAGGCTGTATCCGGTCACTCCGCAAAATCAGTCCAACTTTCCCGGCAAACTGCTTTTCTTCGAAAACACAATTCGCATTCATGGCACGGTTCACTTCGTGGATGCAACCGGCCAGCCGGCACAACCCATGCAGGGCGTCAATGTCATGGCGCGATGGATCGATCCAATTACTGGTCTGCCTTCGCGGACGTATGCAGCAGCGTCGGTTTCTGGATTCCTGTTTCGCGGCTATGCTGGAAATCCCGTGAACGGCCCCAATGATGGTACGGGACAACCTTTTGACCGGTTTGGCTCCGATGATGCCGCTGTCGAGGGAGCATTTGATGTGGCGGGGCTGGAGATTCCCGATAGCAGCGGCAGCGCACGATACGAACTTACTGTGGAGGCAATTGATCCGCTATGGTCGCAAGCCGTGGGACCGTATGGGCCGTGGCAGGTACAACCTTCGGGAACGACCGTGCCAATCGTGGTTACGGTGAGCAAAGGCGGCGACGCACTGCAAGACATCCTGATGCAGAGCAGTGCGGTGCACCCTCCGGACTGGTTCGAACCGGTGGATTACGCGTCGCCCGCGCCCTTGCCTAGTGTTGGTGAATGGCTGGCGGGGCTAAGTGGGTATGGCAACGTCGACTACTTCTGGTTTTCTGGACAGAGCAATCGAACGCTCTCCGTCGAGGTGACAGCGCTTGACGAATCAGGGACTGCATCCCAAAACAAATCTCTTCCTGTGATCGGCATCTGGGCACTTTCTGATCCGGGGGGAAACGGTGCTCCCGCATCCACGCCGCTAGCCTTCAACACCTTGAATTTCGGTATGACCCGGCTGGATGCTGTCCTATTGGCTACGACGGATTTCCGTCTGGGGATCGCTGACTATCGTGGCGATGGACGTCCGGATTTTCGCTACCGCGCGCGCGTTTTCTACGGCGACAGAGTGCTCCCGGCGCGAGCCAGTGTCGCGGGTGGAACGGCGTTCGCCGTTCAGGGTTTGGGCTTCCACTCCAATATCGTCGTCAGTATCTCAACCGCGAACGCAGCGCTGCTGGCTGTGTCCGCGAACCAGGTCACCGCAACTGCGCCCGCCATGGCGGATGGGACTCAGAGCGTCGCGCTCAGTGATCCGGCAACTGGCTCCGCTTCCCTGATGACAAATGCTGTTACGTATGGTGCCGCCTCGGACGACATCATTCGCCTGGTAGCGGGCTCAAATCCAGCAACGCCGGTCGGTGGAGAGGCTCCAAATCCGATCCGAGTGCAAGTGCTCACAGCAGACGGCCTGACTCCAGTGGCAGGGGCTAGCGTATTTTTCACCGCCACGCCTGCGGTATCTTTCGCGGCTTGTGGAGGGGGAAGCAGTTGTACCTTGCTTTCGGACGAAAGTGGTCAAGTTTCCACCCGCGTAACAGTCCTTACGGCGGCAGTGATGACAATATCTGCGGTTCTGGCTCCGGCATCGTATACAGCTCCCAAACAAGTGCAAACCACGCTTCTGGGAGTTTCTTCGGCTCTCGATCTAGTCCTAGCTTCACCATCCGCGTGGATTGCCCAAGGCGCCAGTGTCAATGTCATTCTCACAGCGCGCGTACTGTCCAACGGCGCTCCCCTGGGTGGAAAGGTGGTCAATTATCAGCTCATCAAAGGGTCAGGCACGCTTAGCGCCAGCACCACCACGACTGACAACAACGGATTCTCCGTGACTACGCTTACACTCTCCGCGCTGGCCGGAGACGTGCAGGTCAGCGCTTGTGTGGAACCAGGAGACAAACCTTGCCAGAGTTTCTACGCGACTGCCGTTCCGGCTTCGTCACTTCGGCTGGAACCGGTTGCGGGAAGCGTGCAGGTGGTAAGCATCGGCCAGAATTTTCAGCCTGTGATCGTCCGAGTAACGGATTCGTCGACGCCCCCCAACCCAGTGCGAGCGGCCAATGTGATCTTTGAATCCATCGTCACCCGGCCCACCCGCAGCGCGCCGATACTGACGACGGGGGACACCATCATCACTCATAATGCGATGCCGATTATTCTTTCGTCCTCGCAGGCATCGGTGCCTTCCGATGCCAATGGTTTGGCTACGACACAGCCCTCGAATGGGGGGCTTCAGGGATCCACCCTGATTGTGGGGACAACAACTAGCGGAACGAGCACTCTGCAATTCACGCTGGAATCGCTGTCGCCGATCAATCCTGGGACTGGTCGTGCGCACAGAGGTGCCGCTCATGGGAGGACGAAGCTTGCCATCCGATCGGAACTGAAATGACAACATCCGCTCTGCCGCCAAGCATGAGGTTGTCAGTGGCTGTGCCCAATCCACTGGTCTACCCAATCATTCACCGTCTTGTACCAGAGCTGGCTGTTTTGCGGCTTAAGTATCCAGTGGCCCTCATCCGGGAAGTAGAGCATTTTCGATGGAATCTTCAGCCGTTGCAGAGTGGTAAAGAGCTGAAAGCCTTCCGAAACATCGAGCCGGTAATCGAGCTGGCTGTGAATGACAAGGGTGGGCGTCTTGAAGCTCGTCGCGAAGAGATGTGGAGACCACTTGCGATAGAGTTCGCGATTATTGTACGGAGTTCCCTTGAACTCCCATTCGTTGAACCACAACTCCTCGGTCGTTCCCCAGGCTGATTCCGAATTGAACATCCCATCGTGCGACACGATGCACTTGAAACGGTTGGTATGGCCCAGAATCCAATTCGCCATGTATCCGCCGTAGCTCGCGCCCATCGCGCACTCACGCTCTTTGTCGATAAATGGGTACGTACGTTCCGCGTAATCCAGCCCTTTCATCAGATCTTCAAAGGCGCGCCCACCCCAGTCACCATTGATGTCGTCAATGAACTTCTGACCATATCCGGTTGACCCGCGGGGATTAATCATCACGATGACATATCCGTTGGCAGCGAAAAGTTCCGGATTCCAGCGATAGCTCCAGTCATCACCCCAGGCCCCCTGCGGCCCGCCATGGATGAGGAATTTGACTGGATATTTTTTGTTGGGATCGAAGTCGGGCGGCCTGACCACGAAGCCTTCGACTTTGGCGTTCTCCGCACCGGTGAACCAGAAAGACTCGATCTTCTGCATGCTGATTTTAGAAAGCAGCGGATCGTTGACCCGAGTGATGGCTCGGTCCTTGTTCAAGGAACAATCCTCCTTTCCGGGATCTACATCGCCAGTCTTGGCGGGACACCCGCTCCCGGCCATATCACTCAGATAGATTTCGTTCGGTGCGCTGATCGACATGCGGCTGAAGACTAAGCTCTTCCCGTCTGGAGTCACCGCAAGGTCATCGTTACAGCCGGCCACAAGGACACGTTTGGAGAAGTCGTTGTGTCGCGTGTCGGACCCGGTGGCCGGCCTCGTTTCGACCGCGTAAATCAGGTTGTGGCCTTTATGCTCCGCGCTGAAGTAGATCATCCTTGAATCCGGCGCCCAGATAAAGCTTCCGACCCAGCGGTCAAAGTTCTCAGTTAGATCCTTCTTCTCGCCAGTCTTGCGGTCATACAACATCAGCCGGAAGCGATCACTCTCATACCCGGGTCGCACTTGCCCGCGGTACGCGATGTACTTCCCATCCGGAGAATAAAGCGGCGTCGAATCACTGGCGGGATTATCAGTGATCTTCTTTGCCGGGCCGCCGTTCACCGAAACAATAAACAGATCATTATTGGTACTGATAGCTTCTTCCTCATCGTGATTCGAGGTATAACAAACTTCCTGGCCGTCGGGGGAAAAGGCGTAATCGTCTTGTCCGCCCAAACTAAACGGCGGAACGTCGTGGTCGCCCGGAGTGAGATCGCGACTCGCGCCTCCCTCGGCCGGAATTATCAGCAGATGACTGCGTTTGCTCTCTTTGTAGCCGTTCCAATGGCGGTACAGCAAATGGGTAAAGATCAGAGCCTTGATCTTTGTCTGTGCGGATTCCTGGAGCTTCTTCTGATTGCAGGCCTCGTCCTTACACTCCGGATACACATTTGAAGCAAAGAGAATATTCTTTCCATCCGGAGACCAGAGGGGTCCGTCCACTTCAGTAGCAATCGATGTCAACTTGTGAGTTCCCGTCACCGAGCCAGAAGAATTATCAAAGTCCGCGATCCAGACCTGCGAACCACCTTCCTTGGTTGAGAGGAATAGAAAGCGTTTGCCATCCGGCGCCCAGCGAGGACGATCGGCATCCTGAGCTGTAATGATTTCGCGCTCCCCTCCACCCGCCGTCGCCACCACCCACACATGCGGTGTCTTGGTGTTCGCTTCCAGGTTCACGTCCACGGCGCTGAATAAGATCCACTTCGCGTCAGGCGACACTACGGGCTCGGCCACGCGCTTGAGCGACATCAGGTCTTGAAAGGTGAATGGATGTTTAGTCTGCCCGAAAGCCGGGGCAACCCACACCAGTACCGCAACGACGACGGCAAGACGACGCATGATCTGCCTCCCATGGAACGGGTAGTTTAAACCAAAACGGCTCAGCTCTCGGGTCGTGGGGCCCAAGTCTCAGGTCACAGCGTTTTTCCGGCAACTTTACGTCGGGCTGCGCACTCTAATAGATAGGGTACGATTGTCTTTTGCGTCACGCCAGTTGAGCGGAAAGCGCCCGGCGGGCAGCGGATGAAGCGGCGGTTCGACAAAATCTTTCTCCAAGGTTTTCATTTGATGTTTATAAGTTTAATCAAACGTATTCTCTTTCTTCCGGTAGTCACAGTTTGCTTGTTCGGACCACTGGCACTTAACGTGGCGGCGCAGGAAGGTCAACTCGATCCCACGCCGCCGAAAGGGACCACACCAGAAGCCATCATCGAGCGATTCGCCGCCAAGGAAACGGAATTTAGAGAAGCTCGTGACCAGTACACCTACAAACAGACGGTAAAGGTGCAAACCGTCGATGGCGATACCGTAACTGGGGAGTACCAGGAGGTTTTCAACGTAGTTTTTGACGACAAGGGAAAACGTCTGGAGAACGTCACTTTTGCTCCGCAGTCCACACTGGAAAAGATCTCTGTCTCGCCGGAAGACATCAGCGATATCCGGCACCGGTTGCCCTTCGTGCTGAGTAGTGACGAGATTCCTGAGTATCAAATCCTTTATGTTGGCCAGCAACAGGAAGACGAACTACATACCTATGTCTTCGATATTGCTCCCAAACAAATCGAAAAGGGTAAACGATATTTCCAGGGACGCATATGGGTCGATGACCGCGACTTCCAAATTGTTAAGACCTTTGGCAAACCTGTACCCGATATCCATAGCAAGAACAATGAAAATCTCTTCCCCAAATTCACCACTTGGCGGGAGCAGATTGACGGCAAGTATTGGTTTCCGACTTACACCAAGGCTGATGACATCCTACATTTCCAGACCGGCGACGTGCATATTCGCGAAATTGTGAAGTATGAGAACTATCAGCGCTTCGGATCCAAGGTGAAAATCACCTATGAGGGTAAGGAGATTCCCAAGGAAACCAAACCTCAGAAGTAGCTAGCGTCTCGAGAATCCAACGCCCGCCGCACTTCCCGGCAGGCTTTTCTTCAGAACCGAAATTGGCTTTCCGCTGACATAGAGGCGCGGTTCGATTAGACTACGCCCTCATGAGCAGCTTGCCTTCCGAAGTGCGGCGAGCCAGCGTTGCCCTCCTGATCACACTCCTTGGGCTGCATGCCGGACTGCGAGCACAGGAGGGAGAGCTGGATAAATCTCCGCCCAAAAACATGACGCCGGAGCAGGTTATCCAGCGTTTCACCGCCAAAGAAAAAGAATGGAAAAATGTGCGTGAGCAGTACACCTTCCGACAAACCGTAAAACAACAGGCTCTGGATGCTGAGAGCGAACTCGGCGAATATCGGCAAGTCGCAGACATCCGTTACCAGAACGGAAAGCGCATCAAGCAAGTAGTGTTTTCACCGCAAGCCGGCATCCAGATGTCGAAAGAGGACCTGGACGATCTGGAGACCCGTTCATCCTTCACCGTAAGCAAGGATGAATTACCTGAATACGATCTGAGCTACCTCGGCCAGCAGAAGATGGATGAATTGCATTGCTACGTGTTTGACGTCGCACCCAAAAAGATCGAAAAGGACAAACGCTATTTTCAGGGACGCATCTGGGTGGACGACCAAGACTTTCAGATCGTGAAGAACACGGGAAAATCGGTGCCCGATATCAAAATCATGAAGAAAAAGCGGCTAGAGGAAAATCTGTTCCCTCGCTTTACCACCTGGCGCGAGCAGATCGATGGAAAATATTGGTTCCCAACTTTTTCTTCGGCCGACGACACCTTACACTTCAATCGAAGTGATGTGCGAATCAAGCAAACCTTGAAGTTTACGAATTACCAGCGAGTGTCATCGACAACCCAGGCGCAGGAAAAATCGGTAAAGCCGTAGAGCTCAATAGAAAAGATACTTCCGCCACTTGTCGTCCGAGCGGCCCATCAGGCGCATGATGTGACGGCTGGTGTGCAGGTTGAACGCGCGCGGCTCCCGCATGAGCCTCATGCCGGCTTCGGGGGGAAGTTGGTTACCCTTCTGGCGGTTACAAAGATGGCAGCAGGCCACCAGATTTTCCCAGGTGGAAGCTCCCCCGCGCGAGCGCGGCACCACGTGATCGAGCGTCAACTCGCTCGAGGGGAGGACTTCGCTGCAGTATTGGCAGGTATTGCGGTCACGCAGCAGAATGTTCTTGCGAGACAATGCCCGGCTCTGGTGCGGGATTCGCCGGTATTCCAGCAATCGGATAACTGAAGGTACGCGAAGCGCCAGACGAGCGGCATGCAGAAAGTGTCCGTTCTCTTCTTCGGTCATGGCAACGCCCTTCAGCACCAGCACGATGGCCCGTCGCGCCGCGCACACGTTAATCGGCTCGTATGACGCGTTCAAAACCAGCACTGGAGCATGCAGCGCGTGGCCATTGCTCTCCTGTTGCATTCCGACAACTGCGGGCGAAGGAGTATGAGGCCTCCCCAACCCACTCATCGAATTGTTCCACTTCCCTGACATATGAGTTCTTGTTATCCGTGGGCCGCCATCGTCATGCCGGCCTCATCCATTTCCATTTCTGCATGCTGGGCATCGGCTTTCAGTGTACGTGCCACCGTCGCAACCCAGACTTTCGATGCTCCGGCTCGGAGCAGTACTCGGGCGCATTCCGAGACAGTAGTGCCAGTAGTGAATACGTCGTCCACCAACAGAATTTCTTGCCCACTTAACCCTTCAGGCTTGGCCACAAAAAAAGCCCCGCGAATGTTTTCCCGCCGTTGATGCCGGGTCAGGCCGGTCTGGGATTGGGTATCGCGGCGGCGTTCCAATAATTTGGCGTTGAGAGCCAGCCGGGTGCCGGTTGACCTCGGCTTAAGCGCCGCTTGGGCAATTAGTTCTGAGTGATTAAAGCCTCGTTGACGTAATCTGCGGGCATGCAAGGGCACGGGGACGACCACGACTGTGCTGAGTCCAAAAGCGGGCTCGAGCCCCGCAATCACTTCCGCCAGCATACGTCCCAGCACATTCGCCGCAGGCCGTACCTGGCCATATTTCAGAATGTGGATGAGGTCGCGTAATCCGCCTTCATAACTGCCGTAGGCTATTGCCTTGACGAACGGTGGTTCGAGCCTGCGGCATAGTCCGCACCGAGCCTCCGCCTGCTCTGTCAGGAGCGCGTACGGGCTCAGCAAGCGCTCACCGCAAATCGAGCAGGTCCCGCCCGCAATCGGCCGCATGGCGGAAAGGCATTCTTCACATACAGGTAATCTTGAAATATTGACCAGCGGGGTGCCACAGAGGCGGCAATCAGAGGGAAAAAGAGTAGCGAACACGCTTTCGGCGATACCACTCGCCGACGAGACCAGGAGGGAAACCAGCGAATGTTCCTTCGCTACAACGTGAGTCCCGGTGCGAATTGGGTCACCGCTACTGCTGAAGACGAACCTCCTGTCCCGCCGATGCTTTAAGGGGACGGATATTCTTCAGTATAACGGGCACACATCACCCACGCAACGCACCGAAGTCACGCGGCAGCCTTATGGGTTACTTCGGGTTCATTGCGCTCTCGTGCATTTACAAAGATTGTCTGGTATTTGCGACGAAAACAGTCCGCACAACGCACTGGACGCATGAGCAGTATGGGCAAGATGTATTTCTCGGTAAAGGTTCGGGGACGCGAGCGGAACCCGTCAAGACCGCCACAGTCAGAACAATGGAACCGCTTTGACAGCATGGCTGGTCCACCTCAAAACGCGAACAGAAGACAATTCAGTTCCACAATCATACCAAAGCCGAGCACTTGATTAGAAGTTGCGCATCTCACAAAGATGCTCCCGCAGTCTAGGAGATCGCCGGCATTTGCCGCAGCCACTTGTAATTGACCTAGCACGCATGCTAACGTGCGC
>DATHJP010000066.1:0-4335 GCA_035489695.1 Terriglobales bacterium | reverse complement strand
GTGGCAGCTCCTCCGGTGAGCCGGTGGTAATTCGTCGTCCTCAGTCGGTCCGTCCGTGGCAGCACGTGCTTGAACCGCTGCGCGGATATCTGATTCTTGCTCAGCGTCTTTTCGAAGATGGACGAGACTATGCCGACGGGTGGAACTTTGGTCCACGTGACGACGATGCGATTCCCGTGTCAGACCTCGCGAACCGGATGACCTCGCTCTGGGGAAAAGGCGAACTCAAAATCGAGCCTGAGCCAGCCGCTGTGCACGAAGCACAGTACCTGCGCCTGAACTGCGATAAGGCGCGGACGCAGCTGGGATGGCGACCTCTCCTCACCCTGGATGAGGCCCTCGCCTGGACGGTGGAGTGGTACCGCAGCTACTACCGAAGTCCAGGCACGGCCTGTTCTACCACGCTGGCCCAAATTGAGCGCTACATGCAAGCGGCGGCCGCATGACTTTATTCCGATCGGCACTAGTCACCGGTGCTACGGGTTTTCTTGGCTCGGTGCTAGTGGAGCACCTGCTCGCACAGGGCGTCGAGATTACATGCTTGGTGCGTCCGTCGGCGGCAGACTCGCGCAAAACTCCCAAGGGTGTGCGGACGATTGAGACCACATCCTTTCGGGCTTCACAACTGAAGATCAAGCTAGCCGGCGTTTCTGCGGATGTAATATTTAATCTGGCATCGTACGGAGTGCGGCCGAGTGATCGCGATCCACATCAATTAATTGAAGGCAACATAGATCTCCTCACTGATCTGCTCGAAGCCACGGCGGACTGGCCTTTGCGCCGCTTCGTGCACACAGGAAGTTGTTCGGAATATGGTTTTCCTGAACGGGAAAATGTGCCCATTACCGAGAGCCAGTCATTGCGTCCAGCTTCGCTCTACGGAAGCGCCAAAGCGTCTTCGGTTCTTTTCGGTACGGCATTGGCATCGCGTTTGAATATCCCGTTTGTCACCTTGCGTCTGTTTGGCGTCTTTGGGCCGCACGAAGCTCCGGACCGCTTGATCCCATACCTCATCGCAAAGCTTCGGCGCGATGAACCTGTGGACCTCACTCCCGGCGAGCAGTTTCGCGATTTGTTATACGAGGACGACGTCGCCGAAGCATTTATTGCCGCCGCCGACGCGATCGGTATGAAGTCTGGCGAGGCTTACAATGTCTGCTCCGCGCGCCCAACGCGAATTCGCGACGTAGGTGAAGCAGTTGCGGATGAACTGGGCAAGCCGCGTCATTTGCTGCATTGGGGAGAACGCCAGTATCGCGCCGATGAGCCTTTGTGGCTGGTCGGCGACAATCGCCGGTTTACTGCGACTACTTCGTGGAGTCCGCGGGTCACCGTCGAAGAAGGCATTCGCCGCATGATTGCCGCCACTCCGCTCTCGGGGAAAAACAGTGAGCACCAGCATGCATTTTGATCGCTTCGCCGGCGACTACAAACAGGTGCTTGACCAATCGCTCGCTGTGTCCGGCCAGGACTCCAGCTATTTCGCGGAGTACAAGGCGCGCTACTTGCGTCGGCTGCTCTCCCCAGACTTCTCCGGCAAGGTACTCGATTTTGGTTGCGGCGTCGGTCTGCTCTCCGGTTTTCTGAAGAAGCAGCTGCCCGCAATTCAACTTGATGGCTTTGATGTTTCTCAGGACAGTATTCGCAAAGTGGAGCCCATTCTTACGGCTCAAGGAACCTTTACCTGCGATTGGTCGCAGCTCGCACGTGATTACCAGTTAATCGTGATCGCCAACGTAATGCATCACATCCCTCCGCAGCAGCGCAAAGATGTGATCCAGGAGCTTGCGAACCGGCTTAAGCCCGGCGGGTCACTGGCGATTTTCGAGCATAATCCCGCAAACCCAGTCACGCGCTGGGTAGTCGAACACTGCCCTTTCGATGACGATGCCATCTTGCTCCCCCCTGCAGAGACTCGGGGATATGTGAATGACGCCCAGCTTTCGCTGATGAAATGTGACTACATCGTTTTCCTACCACATTTTCTGGCGTGGCTGCGCTGGATTGAACCATGGCTTTTCTGGTTGCCCATGGGAGCGCAATACGTAATGGTGGCGGAGAAGAATGACTGAAAGAAAACGTCTTATCAGTATTTGCGTGCCGGTATTCAACGAAGAGTCGAACATCGAGCCACTCTACTCCGCACTGCTGCCCATCATGGATCAGCTCTCGGAACGCTATGAGTTCGAGCTTCTGTTCACTGACAATCACTCCACAGATCGTACTTTCGAAGCTCTTGAGCAATTGGCGCAACGCGATGTGCGGGTTCGCGCTATTCGTTTCTCACGCAACTTCGGCTTCCAGCGTTCCATTGCGACCAGCTATGCGAACGCGCGCGGCGACGCCGCCGTACAGATCGACTGCGACCTGCAGGATCCGCCAGCGTTGATTCTGGATTTCGTCCGTAAGTGGGAGGAAGGCTACAAAGTCGTTTACGGCGTCCGCAACATGCGTAGGGAAGGCTGGGGGATGAACGTCGTCCGGAAGACGTTCTACCGGATCATCGATTGGCTCAGCGAAGATGAACTGCCGTTGGACGCCGGTGACTTCCGCCTGGTCGATCGCTGCATTCTCGATGAGCTGCAAAAATTCGAAGACAATCAGCCCTACCTGCGCGGCGCCATCGCCGCGTTAGGCTTCGATCAGATCGGCATTCCCTATAACCGCGCTGAGCGCCAGCGCGGGAAGAGTAAGTTCTCTTTCGGGGAGCTCATCGGCTTAGCGCTCGACGGTATCTTAAACCACTCTGTCGTGCCCCTGCGCATCGCGACCTATCTCGGGCTTACGATTTCTGTCATTACTTTCCTGGGTCTTGTCGGATACGCCATCGGAAGGCTGTTCCTGGGAAAAGACTGGCCCCCTGGCTTTGCCACAACTATTATCCTGATTCTCGGGTCTCTCAGCTTGAACGCTTTGTTTCTCGGAATTATTGGTGAATACCTGGGTCGCATTTACCGCCAGGTGAAGCGACGTCCTCTCACCATCGTAGAACGGGAACTGAATCCAGTTCGAACACGCGCGGACTCGCTCACTTTCACCGCGCCACGCGCGCGCACACAAGGGTAGTTTGCCAGGCGGTGGACTCGTGCAAAGCTGAGAAGACTCCTCCACTGTGTGTGATATCGTACAGAAACCCCTTTCCCCTGGGGCCGATTTCATCAGTGCATGCATTCAGCCCGTATCCTTTTTGTCGATGATGAAGAGAGCATTCGGCTCACCTTACCCCCCGTTCTGAAAGAAAAAGGGTTCGAGGTTGCGGTTGCGGCAAGTGTGGCGGAAGCCCTGGTTGAAATTAATACTGAGAAATTCGATGTACTAATTGCGGACCTCAACCTGGCGGAGGAAGGCGACGGATTCTTGGTGATAAGTGCTATGCGGCACATTCAGCCGCAATGCGTGAATCTCATCCTGACCGGGTATCCCGCCCTTGAAACTGCACTGCAAGCCATTCACAGCCAAGTAGACGACTACCTGACGAAACCTACCGACTTGGATGCTCTGATAAATACCATCCACGAGAAGTTAAGCGGGCGCAAGTCGCAGCATTCGACTCCTCGGCTCCAGCGACTTTCTACGTTGTTGAATGACTACGCAACTGATATCGGCGAACAGATGCTCGATTCAATGAAGCATCATCCGCAAATGGCTGCCATCCGCATGTCCGATTCCGAAAGGCTTGATTATCTGCCGATGCTCGTAAGCGGCTTGGCACGACAACTCGATTCCCAAGACGTTTTAAGCAGCGTCACGATCTTGCTGGTTAGGGAGCATGGAGCACAGCGGAAGAAGAAGGGCTATACGTTGCGGATGCTGATCGAGGAAGTTCATTTCCTTGAACAGGCAGTCTATGAGTTGGTCAAGAAAAATTGGGGAACACTCGACATCACAATTTTGGGTTCCGAACTGATTGGATTTCAGAACGGTTTGCACGCCATCCGTCTTCAACTCATGGAGCCATTCGCAAGAGCCAAGAAAACCACGATGTGAGCCTTTTCGGGGCCGACGTCATGCAGTTAAGGCTGGTGCCGGGAGGGGGAGTCGAACCCCCAAGGGCCGAAGCCCGGCGGATTTTGAGTGTGATGTCACACTCTTGCAACTCCTAACGCTCCAGCAGTTTCTGCGACTTGCATTTGACGCTGCCGCGAGATTGGTGCAGTTCGGACTAGTCTCGTGCAGGCCTGTTGCGCACACTTTGCGCACACCAGCAAGGAAGTTAAGACTACGTGGAGACAGGATAAGCCTACGGGAACGCCCTTGACTTGCCGATAGGCTGGCTCTCAGGTGGAATGCATCCATCTCGATGATGCGTTCCACCCTGACAGCGCTATGATCAAC
>DATHJP010000065.1:0-8187 GCA_035489695.1 Terriglobales bacterium | reverse complement strand
GGGGAGTCGCAGCTACCTTGGGACGCGCCGCCTTCACCGGACGCTTGCTTCCCGGCGGAGAGGCGCTGCGGCCCATTGATCCTCTGATTCTTTCCCAGAGCCGGACTACATTTTCTTTTCTCATCTTTCTTCCAGTGCTGGGTTTGTATCGAGGTTGGCGGCAACTGCGATTACCTCGCGCCGATGTGGGCAGAATTTTTCTGTTGGGAACTCTGGGCGTGGCCGCGTCCAACTATTTTTATTATTTGGCAATCCAAAGAACGAATGTGGCCACTGCCATCATCCTGCAATATACGGCGCCGATCTGGGTTTTGCTTTACTCCGTTGCTCGCAGATTGCAGAAGCCGACGCTGCAACGTGTCTCCGCGGTGGGATTGGCTGTAGCCGGAATCGCCATGGTGATTGGCGTCTTGGGGCCGGGAACGTTCCGATTGGATCCGCTCGGTGTGACGGCAGCGCTGCTCGCGGCATTTTCGTTTGCGTTTTATAACATTGGCGGACACAGCATCCTCGCCCGCTACGATCGCTGGACGGTCCTGCTGTACACCACGTTCAGCGCATCGCTCTTCTGGATCGTGGTCAATCCACCGTGGAAGATCGTCGCCGCCCACTATTCCGGCGGGCAGTGGCTTTTCCTGCTGGGCTTCTCGCTGATCTCGGTACTGGGTCCGTTTTCATTTTACTTCGCGGGATTGCAGCATCTGGAACCCACACGCGCAGTTGTGGTCAGTTGTCTGGAACCGGTGTTTTCGATCGTGATTGCTGCAATTGTATTGGGCGAGATTCTCCGGCCGATACAAATGATAGGAATCGTAATTGTGCTGGCGGCGATCATCGTGGTGCAGTTGCCAGATCGGAAGTCACGTGAATCAGTGCCGGCGGTGGAACCCATTGAATAGGATTGTGTGAAACCCGCGCAGACTATTCCAGCTGTTTACCCTTTGTCTCGGGCAACTGCGTCGCCACCAGCGTGGCCAGAAAAAACGACACTGCACAAAGATAGAATGCCCAGCTTAAACCCTTGGTTTCTCCCACTCGTCCAATTACAAGGGGTGCAATTGAACTCATAGCGCGGGCTCCGTTATAGGTAAAACCCAAAGCACGGGCTCGAACCTCGGTTGGGAAAATCTCGCTGCCAATGATGCCGGAACCGGAAAAAAATCCTGTGCCGAAGAAAGCGACCACCGTTCCTACCACCAGCAATAACCAAGGCTGCCTCACCGTCGCATAAAGTGCTACCAGAAGGGATGCCATGAAAGTATAGACTAAGAAAGACTTGCGCCGTCCCAGATAATCCGCCACCCAGCCGAAGCTGGCGTATCCGGGAAACATTCCGAACAGATTCAGCACTACCATCAGAGTTGTTGTGCCCATGACGCCGAACCCGCGTCCGCCTTGTTCCACGGGGAGCGAAAGATATGGCGGCATCCATGTGAACAGTCCCCACCACGCAAACATCCCGAAAAAATTCACGAACAGTAGCGCAAACGTGTACTTCGCGAACGGTGGCTGGAAGATACGCGCGAAGCCAGCATTGTTGGATCGATCCTGTGCAATCGAAGTCGGTGGCTCCTTTGCCATCCGATGACGCTCCAGCCACATTTCGGATTCCGGCACATCTTTGCGGATCCATAAAATAACCAGCGCAGGCAGGATTCCTACGAAAAACACCATCCGCCAATTCGCGTAGTGCAATACGATTCCCGCAACCAGCGCCGCAAGCGCATATCCAATTGCCCACGAACTTTGGACGATTGAAATCGCCTTGGCGCGCAGCTCGGTGGGCCAGGTTTCAGCTACCAGCGTTGCGCCGGTATTCCACTCGCCCCCCATCCCCAGCCCGAGGATGAAGCGGAAGGCTGCGAGCATCGCTACAGAAGTAGCCAAACCGGAAGCGAAAGAGCATATCGAGTACGTGAGGATGCTTAACGTCAGACCGCGTTTCCGTCCGATGTGGTCGGCGATGAAGCCAAAAGATACGCCGCCGATGCCGGATGCCAGCAAAGTCAGCGTACCCAAACCTCCGGCGGTCGCTTTGCTCATTCCCAGATCGCGCATGATGTGGGTCAACACCAGCGCGTAGAGCATGACGTCGAATGCATCCAGCATCCATCCCAACCCTGCCGCAATCAAGGTGCGGCGTTGCGACGAGGTGGTTTGGGAAAACCTAAAGGGGACGGGCATCGCTGGGATTGTCAATTTTCAATCGGTAATTAGCAATTGAAAACTGTCTTCGTGATTGCCATGGCGGATGCTGCGATCATCAACTGTGCAGCTTCAGCAAATGAAAATACCTGCGGGCCTTTTTTACGTCACGGGCAATCTGCTCACGCAATGCGTCTATTGAGGGAAACTTGATTTCATCACGCAGCCGTTCGAGAAAGTGTATTTCCACTTCCGTCTCAGGACCCAGTTCAAGAGGGTGGAAGTTCAGCAAATGGGTTTCCACGGCAAACGACTCTACCTCGAACGTTGGACGGTTTCCCACATTCGTTACCGAATCAAAACATTCCCCGCCCACGCGGGTGCGCGTTATGTAAACCCCATCTTTCGGAACCAGTTCCTCGTAGCGGCTCAGATTGATGGTGGGAACTGTGTATTTGGAACCGTATCCGCGGCCCCGGCCTGGCGTAGAAAGAATGCTGAATGGACGTCCCAGCAGATGCCGCGCCCTGCTCACTCGTCCCTGAGCCAGTAGCTTGCGAATGTGACTGCTCGAGACAGGTTCCCCGCGCAGCTGCACCTCGGGAAAGACGTTCACCTCGAATCCCATTTCACGCCCTAGCTCAGTCAACAGCTCAACGTTACCTGCCGCCTTGTGGCCGAAGCGGAAGTTGTAGCCTTCGTGGACTTCGCGGGCCTGCAATCTTTTTTTAAGGATCTCCTCGGCGAACTGACGTGGCGTCATCAGCGACAAGTCGCGGGCGAAGGGAAGCAGCAGGGCAGCATCAAGGCCGGTGGCTTCGAGAAGCCGCAGTTTTTCTGGAGTCGGCGTGAGCAGCTTAAGTCCGGAATCCGGCCTCAGGATACGCACCGGATGAGGCTCGAACGTCACCGCCACTGCTTTAATGCCTCGTTCCCGCGCCCGCCGCACAATGTCTTTCAGCACGTGACAGTGGGCGCGATGTACGCCGTCGAAATTCCCCACGGTCACCACTGTAGGACCGAAGCCGGCAGGCACATCGTCGAGTTTATGAAAAACGTACATGCAAGTTTCTTACGTAGCGGCAGGCGACTCGCCTGACCAGGTAGCCGACGAGCTGCGCTCGTCCCGGCAGGCGGGGTCGCCTGCCGCTACGCGATCTAAATCTCGAATTCCAGTTTCATACCGTCGTACGACAACTGCACATGCTTCGGCAACGTCGCATTCGTGGCCGCATGGGGCAAGTCATGACAAATGTGTGTGAAGAAAGCTCGCTTGGGCTTCACCCGTTCCACAATGCGGAGTGAATTGTCCACCGTCGAGTGCGTGGGATGAGGCCGATGCCGCAAGGCATCCAGAAACAAAATATCCAGATCCTTTAACTGTGCAAACGATTCCTCAGGAATTTCACTGAAATCGGTCAGGTAGGCTGCCGATCCGAAACGAAATCCAATGATCTCAGCATCTCCGTGCTTTACGGTTACTGGCTCGAAGCGCGCTCCGAATAGTTCCACCGGACCGTTGATCGGATTCAATTCAACCTGTGCCAGCCCGCCGTATTTGTAGTCGGCGTCAAAAATATACCGGAACATGTTGCGTAAAAACTCGGCAGCTTCCGGCCGCGCATAAAGGGGAATCTTGCCGGGCCGGTGATAGCTCAGGGGTCGCAAATCGTCAATGCCCAGGATGTGATCGGCGTGGGCGTGAGTATACAGAACCGCATCCAGTTGGCGAATTTGCTCGCGGATAGCCTGCTCGCGAAAATCGGGAGTGGTGTCAATAAGTACAGTCTTGGTGTCATATTCCACCAGCACCGAGGGCCGAGTGCGGCGGTCGTGTGGATCGGAAGAATGGCAAACGGCACAGTCACAACCGATGGTGGGCACACCCATAGACGTGCCACTGCCCAGCACCGTGAGCCTGGCCTTCATCTTTAACGGGTTCCCGTTCCCTTAATTGGAGTTTGCGGAGGACGAGTCACTGCATTGGTCACTTCGACGTAGGCCATGCGCAACTCGTAAAGAACGTTCTGGAGAAAGTTTTCTTCGGCGGCAGTCAGGTTGCCTTTGGTTTTTTCTGATATCAAACTCAAGGTGTCAATGGTCTGGCGCGCTCCGATCAGGTCCAGACGAGGCTTGCCGCCTTCTTCCTGCATCAGTCCGAGCTGCAGCATGGCCGTCATGTAAAGCGAAGCCATGAAACGCTCGAAAGTCATTTCCAGCTCTTTGGCCGAATGCCCGCTTAATTCCACGCGCGCGTCGAGATCTTTGGACGACTTGCGATAAGCGTCCGCCTGCTCCTGCTGCTCGCTCGCGGAAGGCGGAGGCGACATTGGCGGTTCCTCGGTGGCTGCGGCCTGCTTCGGCATAGCCGCAGGTTCCTTGGCAGGCACAGGGGCTGGGGGAACGCTGGATACTTCTTCTTCAGACACTTCTTTGCGACGTTCTCCTTCAGACGTGAACAGGCGGCGATCAGTTACGATGAAACTTTCCTGCTTCTTCTCAGCCATAATTTTCCCTTCAGTGTTTAAAAACTCCAGAAAATGGTAAGTTGGCCACTGTTGCAGCGGCGCCGCCGGCGTGCAGTTGCTTTCCTGGCAACGCGGCTTCGCGCCGCAGATAACCGAGCGCCACCGCATTCTCCCCGCCGGCAACGGGCAGTGAAGCGGAGCTGGTGATTTCTCCGACGTCTTTCCCGTCCGCTTGAATCTTTATTCCGAGCGCCGGAAGCGGACCGCTAATTTCGAAGCCGATAAAGCTGCGGTGTACGTTGGCGCGGGAACGGATGCGTTCCACAATCTCTTGTCCGATGTAGCAGCCCTTGGTGAAATGCAAAGCGCGTTGCTGTCCGGTTTCCTGCGGAAGATCTTTTTCACGAATGTCCTGCCCATAACGCGGGATGCCCGATGCGATGCGGAGTAACTCCAGTGCGGCTGTCCCTACGGGCTTTGCATCAGCCTTGAGCAGCGCCTCCCATACGGACTTCACATTCTCCGGAGCTAGCCACAGCTCATAACTCTCGACCGTCGGACTATCTCCGCGAACAATAGTCAGCTCGGTATTTCTCCAGGTCAAATCGTGGTATTGAAGAGGATCGAGTTCCGGAAATTCCACACCCGCACTCCGCAACGCCCCCCGCGCCTTCGGTCCTGCAATCCCAATCGCGGTTAATTTCTCATTCATCGCAACTTCTACATCATCCATGATGATGTAGTGATCGAAAACCTCGAGAACTTTCCGGACTTGTGACTGGTCAGTATCGACCAGCAGGGAGGATCCCCGGTTGTAGGCATAAAGATCAGCCAGGATGCGTCCTTGGGGATTTAGAAGAAAGGCATAAAGACCATGACCCTGAGCCAAGTCACGCACGTTGTTCGTAATCATCCCGTTCAACCAACGGGTTCGGTCACCGCCTGACACACTAATCTTGGCGCGCCAGCCCAGATCGTAGACTCCAGCATCAGCAACCAATGCTTCGAATTCCGCTCGCACGTTGCCGAAATCCGCAGCCGTAGCTGCTCCCGAGTACTCGCTCAGATGAGCGGAAGTCGACGCGAGTGTGTCATGGAGAGCAGTAGCAGTCATGTAAGTTTGATTATAGCGAAGGTAAGGACTGCCCGTGACGAAACGGCGTGTCCCTGCCGCTCCGATGTGCTGAGTTACTGGGGCAGGATAGAGGATGTAAGAATTGCACATTAGCCCCCGGTTATGACAGATTGCGCCACTTTGCCCTGAGGGCCACGGAGAAATCTGGAATGAAGCAATCCGCGAGTTGGGAGCCTAAAATGCAGCCATGGGCATCCTGGAGCGTTTATGTGGCACTTTACAACATGAGCGGAAAGGCAGCCTCGGGTCCACCATGATGTCCAGCGTGCCGCGCTCTCTATATCTTTTAGCTAATACAATGCTATCTTACTGATTCCCGGCTGGTATGCTACCTTTTCCTGCCGTGAGCCAGAAAAAGCGCATCGCCATCATCCCCGGAGACGGGATCGGAAGGGAAGTCATCCCTGAAGCCGTTAAGGTCATCGCGGCCACTAAGGCTCCGGTCGAGCTGACGACGTTTGATTGGAGCGCAGAACGCTATCTCGCTGACCGCGTTACTGTTCCGCCGGACGGATTCGCCATGCTGGCGCGCGACTTTGATGCCATCCTGGTGGGCGCATTTGGCGATCCGCGCGTGCCTACCAATATTCATGCCAAGGAAATCCTGCTTGGCATGCGCTTCAAAATGGATCTGTATGCCAATGTGCGGCCGGTGAGCCTGCTGGATGCCGCTCTTTGTCCTCTCAAGCGAATTGAGCCGCGAGACGTCGATTTCGTCGTGATTCGCGAGAATACCGAAGGCATGTACGTGGATGCAGGAGGCATTTTCAAGCAGGACACGCCCGATGAAATCGCGGTTCAGGAGGACATCAACAGCCGTAAAGGTGTGGAACGGATTATTCGTTATGCCTTCGATTACTGTGAGCGTCAGACCAAACAAGACGGTAGCCCGCGAAAACGCGTGTTAATGACCGACAAGGCCAACGTCATGACTTATGCGGGAGGCTTGTGGCAGCGGATATTCAAAGAAGTCAGTCGGGAGTATCCGCAAATCGCAGCCGAGCATATGTACGTAGACGCGCTGTGCATGCAGATGGTGCGCGATCCGCGTCCGTTGGACGTGATCGTCGCGAATAATATGTTCGGCGATATTCTTACCGACCTCGCGGCTGGGTTGCAAGGCGGCCTGGGTATGGCGGCGAGCGGAAATATTCATCCGGGGAAGACTTCGATGTTCGAACCAGTGCACGGATCGGCTCCGCCGATTGTGGGGAAGAACATTGCGAATCCTTTTGGTGCAATTTTGACGGCGGCCATGATGCTGGCCCATTTGGGGTTAACGTCGGAAGCGGGCAAAATTGAAGCAGCCGTGCTGGAAGCGGTGCGACAAAAAAAGATTACGCAGGATGTTGGTGGGAGCCTGCGGACGAAAGAAGCAGGAGATTGGGTGGCTGGGAGAATTGGTGAGGCCTGAGGACAATTTTCGTAATTTGGACCGTCGAATGAGACGGGTCTTTCAGAAATCGCATGCCCTAGCCTCTTTTTTCTTCGGGCTGTTACTGCTGGCGGCATTTGTCTCAGCACAATCCACGCCTCCGCCCACCTCTCCGGTTCAGCAGCAAAAAGCCGCGGGCGAGGGCGCCCGCGCCACACAAACACAAGCTCCGGAAGAAGCGGAACAAAAGATTTCGCCTCAGGAAGCAGAAGAACTTTTCCGATCTGTTGACGAGATCCTGCAATTTGCCAGCAAAGACAGCTCTCTTCCCATCAAGCAGCCAGTGAAACGCACTCTTACCAGTCGCGACCAGGTTGTGGCCTACATCACCAAGCACATGTCCGAAGATGAGGATGCGCAACGCTTGCGCCGCTCCGAACTCGTACTGAAAAAGTTTGGCCTGTTGCCTCGCGACTTCGATCTGCAAACTTTTCTTCTCGCACTTTTACGCGAGCAGGTCGCCGGTTACTACGATCCCAAGACTAAAACTGTGAACCTGCTTGATTGGGTGGACGTGGAACAGCAGCGTCCCGTGCTGGCGCACGAACTAACTCATGCACTCCAGGACCAGTCCTTCGGCCTCGAGAAATGGATGAAAGCGGGTGCGGGCGGCCCGGCGGCGAACCATGGCAAAGATCCAACTCAAGCGGACATTGAAAGCGATGAAACGGCGGCGGCTCGGCAGGCAGTGGTGGAAGGCCAGGCGATGGTGGTGCTCATTGACTACATGCTCGAGCCCACCGGTCAATCGCTAAAGGATTCGCCGCAAATTGTCGAAGCTCTGAAACAGGGCATGCTGGTGGGCACAGCCGACTCGATCCAATTTCATAATGCGCCGATCTATCTCAAAGAAGCGCTGACATTTCCTTATCGCTACGGCATCGATTTTGTCGCCGATGTGCTGGCCAAGGATGGCAAAGAAAAAGCCTTTGCCGGCGTGTTTACGAATCCGCCGCGCACTACGCGGGAAATCATGGAGCCGAAGACGTATCTCTCTGGGGAGC
>DATHJP010000064.1:0-2145 GCA_035489695.1 Terriglobales bacterium | reverse complement strand
TGGATCGAAGCCTTTGAAAGATGGGATCACAACATCGCGGAACGGGCAGAGCGCGATCCCTCGGGACGCGTCGGTGTCGTTGAGTCTTTGGAAGCAACCACTGCGTCGGAAAAATCGGCCGGTTGGTTCGCCGTCCTTGGCGCAGAAGATGCCGGGGGTGCATCACATCGAATTGAATCTGCGCGATATCAATCAACTCTTCAACACGATGGACCCGTCGCCGTTCCACGAAAAGGACCTCGACCACGACGCCGAGGAGTTCATCTTGAGCTGGGCACAGGAGTTCCATCGGCACGAACCTGTGGACCTCATCGTGCACCTGGAAAAACTGCCGGAAGGCCAAGATGCCAGGCGGATCGTCGAGGAGCCGATACACAACTACTTCGCCTACCGGGCCCGGCTCAACCATCTGGAGTTCAAACGGCTCATGAAACAAGGCCGGATGAGTTTGCTCGTCGGTTTGTCCTTCCTCGGTATCTGCCTGTTGATTATTGAACTGCTTCTGTTGAACCGTCCAGGGGCGCTGCCGAGCTTCCTGACGCAAAGCCTCACCATTGCCGGCTGGGTGGCCATGTGGCGGCCAATGGAGATATATCTCTATTCGTGGTGGCCGCTGCGGCGGCGCGGAAAAATATTCGACAAACTCAGCCGGATGCCGGTCGAGGTGAGAGGACAGGCATGACGCCGCTGCCGGCAGCTCTCACCAGTCCGCTGACCGGCCTTTTGATTGAACATACTGCAATTCCCAAATCCGAATGGGTTCATGGTCCCAATACACGTCATCAAAGTCGTGGGGTTTTCTAGCCCGCGGGGCGAAAGAAAAAAGCCCAGCGTTTCAACGCTGGGAACAAACGCCCCCGCCGTCGAGTCCCGTCAGGGACGACAGCAGCACATGATCGCGGCGCGATTCTTTCGTCCCTTCGGGACTCAATAGCGGTGCCCCGCGAACTCCGACACGGAATTCAAAATTGCGTTTCGTTTGTTTTACTGGTCGGCCGCCGGCGGCGGAAGAATGTGCTCCTCTTCCCATGCCTGGAAATTGTCATCGGACTCAACAATGTGTCTATGTCCATCGGCCGTAACGTAAAGTCTCGCCCACTTTCCGCTGGGCGCCAGCCAGGCCTGTCGCTCGCGAAATACAGCCACACCTTGAACTGGAATGTTTGTGAATCTGTCGGATGTCCCCGTGTAAACAATTTCAAACTCATTCGTTCCCGTCAAAGACAGGTGTTCCTTCTGCAGATAAGGAGCGAGCTGATCCAGGCTCGACGGAAATTGGTCTTGCTGATTTGCTAGAAACTGTTCGATCGCCTCGGAGAGACTTGAGGCGTCCTTTATTTTACCGGCCACCATCGCGTCGCGCTGTTTACGATATTCTGGCGTTGGGCGCTCCGAGGCCGCAAGTGCTATCCGCGCCCGCCGGGCCGGTTCCAGTCTTGTTTCAAGTTCATTAATTTGTTTCCGAAGCCGATCCGCTTCAAGCCTCAGTTTTTGCAATTCACGCTGTTGCCCGTCGGGAGAAGAGCTTTTTAACTGGGCCACCACGCTTGACACGCGTTCGTGTTCGGTGGCCAATGCGGCGAATTGATTGTCCTGCTGACGCGACGCCTGATCTTTTTCGCGGATTTTGACTTCGGCCCGATGTTGAATCACCAGCGATGCCATCACTCCTGCAATGGCTATCCCACCGACGACACCGATTTTGAGTTTCCAAAAATTCATAAACTATTGGATCAGGACCCACCGGTTGGTGGCGTTCAGAGTCGCCTGCTTGGTGCCGGTCAGGCTGGTGGCTGTTCGCCAGTCGTACGCTTCATTCACAGGAGCCTTCTGGGTGATGACCCAATCTCCGCCTGGCCGCAATTCGCTGACCAGACTGCTCGCAGGCAGGATTGTGTAACGTTCCAGGACGCTATCATAAACGGGCGAATCGAAATAAGGTCTCAGTCGAGAGAGGTCGGTGGGAAACTCTCCGCTGTTGTCTTTTGCATACTGCTGAAGCGCTGAACGCAGCATGAACTCTGCAAATATATGTTGCGCAGTGGAACGTACCGCGCTTATCTCAACGCGACACTCGTCGGCAGTCTCAAGTGTGTGCGGATAAATTGTGTTCATCCAATTGCGGTCGTCCACAAACTGAAGTTC
>DATHJP010000063.1:0-2983 GCA_035489695.1 Terriglobales bacterium | reverse complement strand
CACCACCAATACCACCACCTGCGCCTGGGCCTACGCCCGGACCTCGTCCGGAGCCCGCGCCGCCTCCGCTGCCACTTCCTATTCCTGCTCCAGAACCCGTGCCACTGGAAGGTGGTCCAAGGACACCTGACAATGGATCGCCCATCGCCGCCACTTGAGGCAACTGAAGTTGTGGAGGCCCGACCACAGTGGGGTCGGCAGTCAATTTTGGATTGTCGTTGCGCACCACCACAGCGGGCGGCGTGATTTGTTCACGGGCAAATTTGGGCGGCGATCCTTTGGAAGCAGCGAGTTTATCGCCATCTCCGCCGCCACCACCTCCACCGGAGCGGGTTGCCGAGGACGGCAGAATGTACGGGCTCACATCAGTCACCATGCTGGCCACCTGCTGCTTAATCTCGTGGCGATGCTCCACGAACCAATGGCCGGACCAAATGATCAGTGCGGTGACCAGAAAATTTACCGCATAGGAACAAATAAACGCGGAAGGCCGAGCTCGGTAGACGCCGTATCCTTCGCCGAACAAGGTGGGAAGGAGAGTCCCCTGCGGAACCGCAGGCGATTGCGGCGAAAGTAGTGGGCTCTGTGCAACCGACATTGATACCTGCCGGCGTAAGTATATTCCCCGGAGCCGGTGTCTAATGTCATTTCTTCGCTGACTAGCGAGTCATCGATTAGTGAATCATTGTTTGTAACCGATCACGGCGCCATTGGCACCGGCGGCCTCAAACCAGATGACTTGAACGTCGCGGAAACCGATATCTTCCAGCCAGCCGCGATACTCAGCCGGTGTGTAGTTTCGGCCCCCCAAAGTTTCAATCAGCATGTTGAGACTCATGAGTGCGGCGGGCGGCGGGCCGGTCTTCTCGTCATTCACCAGCAATTCGCTGATGACGAGGGCTCCGCCCGGAGCTAAGGCCTCATGGCAGTTGCGGAGGATTCCCCGGTTTTGTTCTTCGCTCCAGTCGTGCATGATCATGGAAAGCAGAATGACGTCCTGGCCCGCCGGATATTCCGGGTCGGCGAAGAAATCACCGGGGTGCGTGGTGATGCGGCCGCTCAGGCCAGCTTCGGCAATTCTTTCAGCCGCAATTCCGGTCACGAATGGCAGGTCGTAGACGGTGGCGGAAAGATTCGGATAACGGAGGCAAAGCTCAATATCGAAGGCTCCTGATCCTCCGCCAACGTCGAGAAGTTTTCGGAAGCGGCTGAAATCTACTGCGTCCCCGAGTTCGCGAGCGGTGAAGGTGGAAAGCGAATGCATCGCTTGCCAGAACGTCCCCATCATTTCAGGATCCGCAGCCTCGAACAGCGATTTCTGCTTGTCGGGGTCCCATGTAGTGGGGCGGTTGGTGCGCATGGCTTGAGGAAGTTTGTCCCAACCGGAATAAAGCCGATGGTTGAGCATGGTGACAAAGCCGCCAAAATAATAGCGACCACCACGAACCAGGAACGTCTCGGCCAGCGGTGTGTTGCGATAACGGCCATTCTGCTTGCTCAAAAGGCCCAGCCCGGCGCATCCGGTCAGCAGCATCTCGGCTGGCCTTTCTTCGATATTCAGCCAGCGAGCAAGTTCGGGCGGATTCATGGGTGAAGATTCCAGCCGGGTGAACAGATCCATGTCTATTGCTGTGGACAAGGTTTTGAATCCCCAGAATGCAGTTGCAAGTTGCATCAGCGGAATCGGTGTGATGTCAGGCTCAGGCTGGTGTTTCAACTCGGCAAGTGTGCCCATGTATTTCTCTCCATAGAATAATGCCGATATTACAATGTCCAACCTTAGTGAAACAGGCCAGTAAAAAAGCCCTTCATCTTTCCGAAGAAGCCGTGATTTCGGGGCTTCGATTGATTGGGTGGTGGCGGAAGAACCGTCGCCTGCGGCGTTTCCGATGCGCGCGAATCTGTCATGGGAAGGCGTCCGGCTTCGCTGGTAGGAGCCGATTGCGCAGAATCGCCGGCGCGGAATACGAGCGGGGCTTCCACCTGGACATGAACCTGGTTGGGATTGGAAGCGGGAACGGGAGTCTCCGGGCCAACAATGGTCAACGTTAGCTCCTCGGGTTTCGTGTCGCTGGACTGACTACTCGGATTCGATTGGTGGGGCCGCATGGGCTTCGGTTCGTCCGTCGGCAGGGCCAACCGAACGGTATCCGGCAAATCGTCCGCGACGGGTGGCGCCGCGGTGCGCAATACAGGCACCGGCGGCGGAGGACAGCCACAACTATCGGGCACCGAACTGTCAATTTGATTTAGCCGTCCTGAACGGAACGCGATCTTCTCTTCCGGCTTTACCTGGTAGGTGCCATCACCCATCACTTCAGTCACGACTGCGGAAGCCGTATTCCCAGGCAACGCGCGAACGCAAGTGTTGCCGCGTGAGTCAGCGCTGACGGCATAGTGAAACACCCCGGGACCGGTGAGCAGAATGCGGAAATCTGGTGTGAGGATGGAATCCTCAGACGCGTCAAGAGCGTAATGAGTTTCCAAAGCTCCCGTGCTCATTCCCAGCATCAGATCGCGCCCGTTTTGCGATGGCGTGATGGATACGGTAGTTCCCGGGCAAACATGCACGACGCCTCCGCGCGCAAGGCTCAAAATGGCCGTATCGGCCCCCGCCGTTATCGACGAACCACCAGCTACGCGGCTACCCGCAAGGACCACTGTCCCAGAAGCCCCGGGACTGACGGGAACAGCTACGGGCTGAGTCCCCTCGGTGAATGCCGGAGTCGAAGGAGGCCGAACCGAGGTGTCTTCAATAGCGTGAAGAGTAACCAGGAGGCGATTGCCGTCCGCCTCCCAGGTCCATCTGGTGGGTTTCACCAGGTCAACTACCACCCGCGCGGTGGGAGGATCGTTCTGAAACTCATCGAGCCGGACGCCGCTGATTTCCTGGTTGCGAAAGTCGATCGGCTTGCGTTGCGGAGTCATCCTGGCTTTCGGCAGATCAATAACCAGGCGAAGCGGTCCATCCAGCTTAGTGATG
>DATHJP010000062.1:0-2757 GCA_035489695.1 Terriglobales bacterium | reverse complement strand
GCAGTCCAACAGGGACTTCAGGAGCGTAGTCGAGGCTATGTATCCAAAGTGGAACCAAGGTCAATGCTGGCGCAAACGCGCTGCTAAGGCCGCCGCTGTCCTGTATAGATACTTTAAGGTTCTAGCAGGCTGCTGAAAAATCGAGCTGAGCCAGCAATTTCTGTGTTGGTTTGAGTCATTCGGGAGTTTTTGAGCGTGTGAGTCGCGATTTTTCGTACTACGGTGCGCCCGAAAGAAGCCTTTCAGCGCCGTTCAGAGACACTACGGCCCGCACTTACTACGTCGGAACTACGCTGCGCATCAGGTTCCGCATGCGCACCAGGTTGTAGGCCGCGCAGGCAAAGGTGAAGATCCAATCGACTTTTAGCGTTCCGCGATGCCGCACTTTGCGCAACAAGGCAATAGTCTTCAGCCAGCCAAAACATTCTTCGATGCGCTTCCTCTTCTTCTGGCTGATGACATAGCCCTCTTGCCGGGTGGTGCGATTATCAATGGCGCTGCCGCCTCGGCGCCCAAGGTTTTGCGCCACGTGCGGTGTCACCCAAATATTCCTGCACTCGCGCACGAAATCCGCCGTGTCGAAGCCCTTGTCGCCGCCCACCGTCACGCGCCCGCTTCCCGGAATTTCTTGCAGCATTTCCAGCGCGGCGTAGCGCTCGGCCGTGCCGGTGGCTTCCCACACCCGGCTGTCCACAATCAAACCGTTGCGATTCTCCACCAGCAGATTCCCGCTGTAGCTCAACCGGGCCTCCTTGCCCGCACCTTTGCGCGCCATCTGCGCTTCCGGATCGCTTTTCGACTCGTGCGTTTCGTTCGTGCGCTTCTCGCCGCGATAATCTACCGTGGGATTCCCGGGATCATCCGGTGGCGGCGAACCCTTCTTGTTCTTGGGCTGAAAACTCTTCGCGCTGGCCCACGCTTCCAGCAAACTTCCGTCCACCGTGAAGTGTTCGTCCGAGGCCCAACCCTGCCCGCGGGCTTGCTCCACCACCAGCGCCAGAAAGTCCTTGGCTACTTCGGCCTCCAGCAAACGGTCGCGGTTCTTGGTGAACACCGTGGCATCCCACACTTCATCGTCCAAGTTCAGCCCCACGAACCAGCGGAACAAAATGTTGTAGTCGATCTCCTCGATCAGCAGCCGCTCACTGCGCACCGAGTACAGCATCTGCAACAGCAGAGCGCGCAGCAACTGCTCCGGCGGAATCGACGGACGACCCACTTTGGAATACATCTTGTTGAACTCCGGCGAGAGTTCCTTGAGTACTTTGTCTACCATCGTGCGGATCGGCCGCAGCGGATGATCTTGGCGTACTCGCTGCTCCGGAGAAATGTAGCTAAAAACATGTCCCTGCTGCTGATCGGTTCCTCGCATGCCCAATAAGACGCACCGCGCGCCGTCTCGTTACAAAATCTCCGATTTTTTCAGCAGCCTGCTAGAGAGCAATGGAGAAAGCTCTGCCGCTACAACAAGCCCGATGATTGGATTTTTGCCAGCAAATGTCGTCGGGGCAGAAAACCGTATTGGGGACAGGCGATCTTACGCCGCTACATTCGGCCAGCGGCTTTGAAACAAGGAATCTACAAGCGGATCGGATGGCATACTTTTCGGCACACGTATTCGACCTTGTTGCGCAGCGTCGGGACCGAATTCAAGGTGATGCAAGAGCTGTTGCGGCATTCCTCTCTGCGATCGACGTTGGATATCTACACCCAGGCGATCACGCCTGCCAAACACGCAGCTCAGGCCGCCGTCTTGTCCTTGGTGTTCTCAACTGAGACAAATGGGACCCAGTCATCAGGTTCGGGCGAAGCCGCCGTGTAAGGATTGTCGCGGGGCAAACCAAAATACACTCTGAAAAGGGTGCAAAAAAGGGCACCAAAACGTGCCCTTTTGCACCCTCGATGGTTAAAACGAAATCAACCTAAGTCTTTTGTGAGCGGCCTGAGACATAGGTAACACATTGTACCGGACACATAGGTGACACTTTCTCCCCTTAGAGGGGAGGGAGTGATGCCTTGGAAGGAGTGTTCGGTAATGGATGAAAGACTGCAGTTTGTGGCTCGCCGGCTCGCCGGCGAGGCGATGGCGGAACTTTGCAGGGAGTTTGGCATCTCCCGCAAGACCGGCTATAAGATCTTCGATCGTTATCAGGAATGCGGCATGCAGGGGCTCACGGACAGAAGCCGACGTCCGTATCGCTACGCCAACCGACTTCCGTTCCAGGTCGAAAATTTCATCTTGAACGTAAAGCACGAGCACCCCAGCTGGGGTGCTCGCAAAATCCGTGAGCGCTTGCTGCGCCGGTTCTCCGGTATTCCCATCCCGGCGAAAAGTACCATCCATGCGGTGCTGGATCGCTGCGGCTTGGTGGAGCGCCGCGGTCGGGTGCGTCGCCGTGCGCAGGGAACCGCGTTATCGTTGGGGCAGCAACCCAATGAATTGTGGTGCACCGATTACAAAGGTGAATTCTTGCTGGGTAATCACCAGTACTGTTATCCGCTGACGGTCACCGATCACGCCAGCCGTTATCTGCTGACCTGCGAAGCGCTGTCCTCGACGAAAGAGCAATACGCTTTTACTGTGTTTGAAAGGCTTTTTAAGGAGCGTGGCCTGCCCTCCAACATCCGCAGCGATAATGGCGTTCCTTTTGCTTCAGCTCACGCGTTGTTTAATTTGAGCAAGCTCGCGGTGTGGTGGCTGCGGCTAGGCATTGGCATTGAACGCATCAAGCCCGGCCATCCACAACAAAACGGCCG
>DATHJP010000061.1:0-3192 GCA_035489695.1 Terriglobales bacterium | reverse complement strand
GAGCAGCAGCGGCGGCGGTGGGAATCGGCGGCTGCCGCAGTGCGGCACTATGACGTGCGCCGAATGCTCGCCGGGATCGGCAAAGAGATCGACGCGCGGTTAGCAGCCATAGCCGCGGCTACGCGAAGATTGTTGCTACAGAGACGATCGCGTCTGGAACAGCTTTCAGGACAGATCGAAGCGCTGTCACCGCTCGCTATTCTGGAGCGAGGCTATGCGTTGGTATTCGATTCTTCGGGAAGACTCCTAAAGGATGCGGCGCAGGTAAGTCCGGGAGATGAAATCCTGGCACGACTCTTACGAGGCATTGTCACTGCGGTGGTGAAGAATAAAACCAGTTAGCTACATTGCTTTGGTCTTCAGCACGCGCAAGTTGTCGAAGTTCGCGAGCGGGGGCGCCTGCGCCACACATAAAGGTGTGGATTACAATGAGGTTGACCGTAAGGGCTCGAGCGAGGCCCATCCCGGGGGGATTGCATTGACGCAGTTTTCCGCGCCGTGGCCACATTTGTCGGTGATTTCGGTCCTCGACATCCTGCTGGTCGCGATCGTCATATACGAGTTTCTGGCGCTGGTCAGAGGGACACGCGCCGCGGTCATGCTGGTGGGCGTGGCGGCGCTGGTGCTTGCGTTTTATCTCTCCCGCGTGGGCGAACTGACCACGTTGAATTGGTTGATCAGTACTCTACTTCCTTACGCGGTATTTGCCCTGATCGTGGTTTTCCAGGCAGAGATACGGCAAGGCCTCGCGCGGCTGGGCCGACGACTTACGCTGAGCCGAACGCCGGCATCGGAAGCTGATGCTTACGATGACATTGTGCTTGCGGCCAATCTGTTTGCTCAGAACCAGACCGGTGCGTTAATGGTGATTGAACGCGACGTCGGGTTGCGGACTTACATCGAAAGCGGGGTTCCGCTGGAAGCACACTTGTCCTACGATCTGCTGGCTACAATTTTTCGGCCCAGTGCGCCACTCCACGATGGGGCGGTAATCATACAAAACGATCGCATCGCTGCGGCGGCGTGTTTTTTGCCGCTATCCATGAATCCGGTGTTATCTACACAACTCGGGACACGACATCGCGCGGGCATCGGCGTGACGGAAGAAACCGACGCTATCGCGGTAATTGTCTCGGAAGAAAGCGGCGCGATCAGCCTGGCAGTGGGAGGCCAGATCGAACGTGACTTGACGGTGGAACAATTGCGCGAGCGTCTGGGAGGATTGTTGCGCCTCTACGTTGCTCCCTCCACATTGCCTACGCCTATGACCAACGGCAGCGACGCTCTAGAAAATCCGGAGGAGCTGCCGCGGACTCCGCTGCCGCGCGCCACGGAAACCCGATTCACACCGGGAACGGATCGCTAACTCATGGCTGAATTCTTTCGTCGTTACGTGTTGCATAACCTGGGCCTGAAGTTGATCTCGCTGGGTCTCGCGGTCGGTTTGTGGCTGGCGGTGGCGCGCGATCCTGCTCCAGCAGAAGTTGTGGTCGAGTTGCCTATAGAATTTCATCATGTTCCGAATAATCTGGAGATCAGTTCGGAAAGCATTCCGCAGGCACAGATTCGGGTAAGAGGACCGGATACAACGGTTCGCCGCCTGCAACCTTCCGACATGCACGCGGAGATCGATCTCAGTGGTGTTAGTCCGGGGGAACGTACTTTTGATTTGACTTCACAACAGATACATCAGCCGCATGGTCTGGAAGTGGTGCAGGTGATCCCAAGCCAGGTACATCTGACCTTTGATACACGGCTTACACGCCAAGTTGAAATCCGTCCCCGCGTGATGGGTTCGTTCGCTGCAGGTCTAAAAATAGGACGCATTGAAGTTGTGCCGCCAACCGTCACTATCAGCGGACCCCAAAAACGAGTGGAGGTAGTGGAAGCCGCCATTACCGACGCGATTGATGTAAGCGGAACCATGGAGCGGGGAACATTTGTGACTCACGCCTACGTTTCTGATCCTATGGTTCAGGTTGTACGCCCAATTCCGATTCGGGTGACCATTATTATGGAGAAGGCTTCCAGCGGAAACTGAACTCCACGGATCGGAATGACTTCCCAGACACGACAACTATTCGGGACGGATGGAATTCGCGGAGTCGCGGGCGAATTTCCGTTGACTGCGGAGAGCACGTACCTGATCGGCCGAGCGCTCGGTCACGATCTGATGCGAAGCATTCCGAAACCGCGGGTTGTAATTGGCCAAGACACACGCGAATCGAGTTCGTGGATTGCGGATCGAGTCACAATCGGCTTGGTCTCATGCGGTGTGGAGGTACATAGCGCAGGGACGATCACTACTCCCGGGATCGCATATCTGGCGCGTTCGCGAAAGTATGCGGCGGGGGTGGTGATTTCGGCGTCACACAATCCGTGGACTGACAATGGAATTAAAGTTTTCTCCGGAGATGGCTACAAGCTACCGGACTCGCATGAGTTGGCCATCGAGCAAGAAATTTTTGCCTTGCTACAAAATCCGAGCGCCCATAGCGAGTCGTCTACGAGGCCAGCACCCAGCCTTCCGGGCGAAGCTGGCCTTCGCCGGGCTTACATCGGGTGGTTGGCGAGTAACGTAAATGCGGATCTAAGTGGGTTACGGGTTCTGGTGGATTGCGCGCACGGCGCGGCTACTGCCGAGGCACCGGAACTATTCCGGGATTGCGGCGTGCAGGCAACATTTCTCAGTGCGTCGCCGGATGGCAAGAACATCAACGACAATTGTGGAGCACTGCATCCGGAAACTGTTGCCCGCGCGATTGCCGGGAGAAGAGGAGAATTCGATCTCGGCGTTACCTTTGACGGAGATGCGGATCGGGCCTTGTTCAGTGATGCCGATGGCCGGGTAGTGAACGGCGATGGTGTGCTGCTATTGGCGGCAAGGGATATGAAAGCTTGCAATGCTCTGTCCGGTTCGCTAGTAGTTGCTACCACGATGTCGAACATGGGACTGGAAATCGCGCTGCGCGATTCGGGAGTGCGCATGCAGCGGGCGAATGTGGGAGACAAGTATGTGCTGGAAGAAATGCTGAAATCGGGCGCGACCCAGGGTGGGGAACAATCCGGGCATGTCATTTTTCGCGACGGAGAATCTACCACGGGGGACGGGCTGCTTACGGCATTGCGCGTGATGGAAATCATGGCGCGGACGGGGAAATCTTTGGCGGATCTGACTAGTGATCTAAAAGT
>DATHJP010000060.1:0-3455 GCA_035489695.1 Terriglobales bacterium | reverse complement strand
CGGCCAATATCTTGCCTTGCGATTTCACTTTTACTACAACCCAGAAAGAGCCGAACTGCGGTAGCTTGTCCAGTTACAACAAACGGGTCACTGTCGTCGACCACGGACCGAAGCCATCTGCTACCACACTCGGCAACGGTTTTGCCGAACCATCGGTGAGCCTGGCTTGCATTGAAAGGCTTGCTGAAATTCCGGCATATTGGATACCACGCCATTGGCTCGGTACTTTTCCGGAGAGTGTGGATCCACGGTAGCGCGCAGTCGCTTGGTTTCATCCCGCTCGTTTGTACACCAGCTCTGCCCATAGCCGATGAAAAATCGCTGCTCTGGTGTGAATCCTTCAATCGGCTCCAGCTTTTTGTCCTTATTTTGATCCTGCCACGCCATGTACGCCAGGATCAGTCCGCCCAGGTCAGCGACGTCTTCGCCCAGCGTCAACTTTCCGTTGATCTTGATGTCATCCACGATTACGTACTGTGAGTACTGGTCCGAGATGCACGACACTCGTTGCTCGAATTGTTTGGCGTCCTCGGCGGTCCACCAATCGCGCAAGTTGCCCTGAGCATCGAACTGGCGTCCTTCATCGTCAAAGCCATGGGTCAATTCGTGCCCGATAGTGCCGCCGGTGTTGCCATAGTTGGGAGCATCGTCGGAGTTAGCATCAAACAGCGGAGGCTGCAGCACTCCGGCGGGAAAATTAATGTCGTTCTTCTGCGGATCGTAGTAGGCGTTCACGGTCGGTGGCGTCATTTGCCACTCTCCGCGATCCACGGGTTTGCCGATTTTTGCTAGTTGACGATTAAACTCGAAAGCTCGTGCGCGCAGCACATTCCCCATTTCGTCGTCACCAGCGATCTCCAGCCTGCTGTAGTCTCGCCACTTGTCCGGATACCCAATCTTGTTGGCCGCCGTGTGCAGCTTCTCCAAGGCACGCTGCTTGGTGACGGAAGTCATCCACGGAAGCGCCTCGATATCACGCTGCATGGCTTCTTCAATTTCCTTCACCATCTTCAGTGCGCGCTGCTTAGCCTCCGGACTAAAGTTTTTTTCTACATAAACCTGGCCCAGTGATTCTCCCAAATCGTTGTCCACATAATGGACGCAGCGTTTCCACCGAGGCTCAATCTGTTCGGCGCCGCGCAATGTCTTGCCGTAAAAATCAAAATCAGCATTCACAAACTTAGAGGACAAATAAGGCGCATTGACGTGAACCACATGCCAGCGCAAGTACGGCTTCCATGCTTCCAAATCTTCTTTTTGGATTTCCTGTTCCAGGGTCTTGAAAAACTGAGGCGTAGCCACGTTGATCGCCTGCAGCGACGGCAGTCCCAGCTTCGAGAAGTAGTAGTTCCAGTGAAACGATGGCGTGAGCGACTCCAACTCCTGCCGGGTCATCTTGTGATAAAGCTTCTTAGGGTCACGACGTTCCACCCGAGTCATCGAGCCTTTTGCCAGCGCAGTCTCTATTCGCATGACGGACTGGGTTTCGGTGGCCGCCAGCGCAGGCGTATCACCCAGTAATTCAAACACTTTCTGAACATGGGCCACGTAGGCTTTGCGCAATTCCTGGGACTTGGGATCATCTTTCAAGTAATAATCACGGTCGGGAAGTCCCAGCCCGCCCTGGTCGGCCTCGGCAATCACCTGGCTGGAATCTTTGAAGTCCTGATCGGAGCGGAATGCGAAGAGCGCATTCTCCCGCCCAAAGAAGCCTGCTTCCGGCACGATGGCGGACACCACGTTCGCCAGTTCCGCCTTCGAGCGCAGCTTTGTGATTGAGTCCAGCTGCGGATTCAACGGCGTAATTCCGGCCTTCTCAACTGCTTGCTCATCCATGCATGCCGCATAGTAATCCCCAATTTTCTGCCGGGGGGCGTTGCCGCTGGAGGAAGGGGCTGCAGCACTTTCCAGAATCTCACGCAAGACAACCCACGTATCGTCCTGCAGCTTTGAATATGCATTCCAACTTGTCTGGTCGGGCGGAATCGGATTCTTCTTTTGCCAGCCTCCGCACGAATAAGTGTAGAAATCGCTGCAAGGATCCACGCTCTTATCGATGGAGTCTACATCGAGGACCAGCTGGCGCTTGGGGGCACCACTTTGCGCCAGACTGTTGGAGGTGAACCCGATTAACGCAACAAGAAAGAGAGCAGACACGATTCGAAGCATTCGTTTCCTCAGGAAATTCCTCAGACAAGAAAGTGGAAACCAGAAACTAGAAACCAGAAACCGGAATCTGGAACTTAAAAGCTGTGCCCATGGACTTTTGCAAGCGAATTGACCCATCTCCAGTATGAATGGTCAATGCTTTCCCGCCACCATTCAACTTCCCATGGATGTTGTTCTGACCTAGCCGCCCCTCGACGGTGATGGGCATGTCCAGACTAATATGACCGTCGCTGGTGTGGAGATCCACATCCGCAGCGAAGTTGTCCGGCAACTCCAGGCTGATACTGCCATCGCCAGCGTGTAGCTCCCAATTTGAAAGCGCGGCCGAACCAGGGAGCGCCCGGGCCTCGATGCTCCCATCGCCGCTGCTGATTTCCAGCCCATCAAATCGTCCTGCAGCACGAATTCGTCCATCGCCCGACTGAGCCCGCAATGAACCGTCCACGTCATCGATTTCTTGATGCCCATCCCCGCTCCGCACGTCCATGTTGCCCTTAAAATTGCTCAGCCGGATGGATCCGTCCCCAGTGTGCAGATCGACGCGGCCTTCTTTGGGCATGTGAATGACGATATCTACGCGCCGGTGGTTGCCCCCGAAGTTGAAGTGGACTATGTTTTGGGGAAAACGTACTTCCAGTTGCACGGCATCGCCGCTCTGATGGTCAAAAATTTGAATTTCGCCCGGACCAATCTTCCAACGCTCAGTAGTCACATGAGCTTCAATCGTGTTCTGATCCCAGGTGTCCACCCGGATATTGCCATCAGAAGTTTCCACTCGCAGCTCGGGCTTACCGGTAAGGGTGAAGGTTTTCGACCACTCCTCAGCCCAGGCCGATGAGCCGAGTACTAGAGCGACAACTAAGACAGATAAAACACGTCGCATAGATAACTCCGGATCTTGAGGACACACCTTCGCCCTCGGTCTTCAGGCGATGATACGAGACTTTGGTGAGCGAAAGTTCCGTCCCCGACATTGCGGCACAGGGAATAGCCTAGCCCAGCGCGCCGCTGCTGGTTAGTTGTATCTTGGGGAAGGCCATCTCTATCAGCGTCCTCTCTGAAAAAGGCACATACAGAAGGCCGGCGGTTGCCGCGAAGGCGGCTCCAAAGCCGATCTTCTGGGCCAATAGGAAAGGCGCGATCCCCCACAGTTCGTCGAGAATCAGGATGAACAGAAACAGCTGCTGGAATTTTTCTCCCAGAAGCCGGTAATCGAAAGCCGCCGCCGAGAGTAAATAACAGCGCAGCGGAATTCCCACTCCCGCCGTTACTATCGTTGCCGCCAC
>DATHJP010000059.1:0-6647 GCA_035489695.1 Terriglobales bacterium | reverse complement strand
ACGGATGACCTGAGAATGGCCTCCACGCTTGTACTGTGCATCTTGTTTTCGCAAATGATCGCGGTGGCGAAAAGTACCGCTCCTCCCAGGCGACATAAAATCACTATGGCGGCAGCTCAGAAAATTGCCTTGGAACGCGACGCTGGCACGGTTAAGAGCGGTGAGCGGGAAAAGGAAAAAGGTAAACTGATCTACTCCTTTGACATCCAGATGCCAGATGGAATCCACGAAGTGAACGTGGACGCTTATAGCGGAGAAATACTAGAAGACCACATTGAGAGCCCGGCGGATGAGGCAAAAGAAAAGGCCCAGGAAAAGAAAAACTGACGTGTTCTTCGAATCGCGCCACCGGCGAGACTCTCTGGTGCACGGCGGAGAATCCGGGTGAGGTAAATCGTGCGTGTACTGATCGTGGAAGATGAACCGCGCCTTGCGGAAAACATTGCCCGCAGTCTGCGCGAGAGTGCCGGTTATGCCGTGGATGTAGCCGCCGACGGCCAGGAAGGTCTTTTTCTCGCCGAATCCAATACTTATGATGTGGTGCTCCTGGACTTAATGCTGCCCAAAATGGATGGAATGCAATTGCTCACTCGCATTCGGCAGGCCGGTCAGCTCACGCCCGTGCTGGTGCTGACTGCGCGCGACGACAAAGAATCTGTAGTCGCGTTGCTCAATGCCGGTGCCGATGATTATCTGACCAAGCCTTTTGATCTGGGTGAGTTGCTGGCCCGCGCCAAGGCTTTAATCCGTCGCGGCAAAGGCCAGCCTTCGCCGGTGCTCACCATTGGCGACTTGCAGCTCAATACCGTGAATCGCACGGTGCAGCGCGCGGGCCGGACGATCATGTTGACGGCAATGGAATATCGTGTGCTTGAATACCTGGCGCACCGGCCCCGCGCGGTCGTATCAAAAACTGAATTGCTGGAACATCTCTACGACTATAACTGGGAAAAATTCAGTAATGTGATCGAAGTCTATATTTCCGGGCTGCGGCGTAAGCTGGATAACGGCTCTGACCAACAATTGATCCATACTGTTCGTGGCCAGGGTTATATCCTGCAGGATTGAGCATGCTAAGTAGCAAGTCCATCAAGGGCCGGCTGATTGCGACGGTGGTGATTTCCCAGGCTCTGCTGGCGGCCGGACTCCTTTTCGCAGGAGTGTTTTATACCCATCGCAGGCTGGTGGCTACGCTGGATGCCGCGCTGCAATCCCGCGGCATGAGTGTGGCCGCGCTGGTGAGGTATACAGAAGACGCAAGCGGAAACGTTTACTTCGACAACACTCTGATGCCTCGGTCCCTCGATCCTGCTCACCCAGATTTTTTTGAGGTATGGACGGAAAGATCAGGACTCCTGACCCGTTCTTCCAATTGGCCAGCGGGACTGGAAGTACCTGCCGGACCGGACCATCATTGGGACCTCACCTTGGGCAATGTTCCTTACCGCGTCTCTCGCGTTTCCCATGTTCCGGTGTTGGATCGCGAAGAAGGGCAGTCCTTTCGGCCTCAAGCGTTGACCATCGTGTATGCCGCGCCTCTGATCCGAGTCCAGGAACAGGTCTGGGCGACAGGAGTCTTCATCGCCTTGGCAAGCCTTGTCTTGCTGGGAGCGACCTTTCTGCTGGCACTCTATGGAATTCGCCGGGGCCTAATGCCGCTGCAGCGCCTGGCCGAACAGGCAGCCCTGGTCTCGGCTCATAACTGGGAGCTTCGTCTGCCCCCAGATGCTGAAGAGACTGCGGAATTGCGTCCTTTGACCCGGTCAATGGTCACGATGCTAGCCCGGTTGGAACGTTCGTTTGTGCAGCAGAGGGAATTTATGGGTAACGCTGCACATGAGTTGAAGACGCCCGTGGCGGTGTTGAAGTCCACCCTGCAATCGCTGCTGCACCGGCCTCGCAGTTCAGAAGAGTATCGGGCTGGAGTGCAGGAGTCGCTAGAAGACCTGGAGCGGTTAGAGCGACTTCTGCAGTGGATGTTGCGGTTGGCCCGTGCTGAGCAGTGGGCACACGGGGCGCTCCGGCGGGATCTTGAGCTCATCGATGTCACCGCGACATGCGAGGAGGCAGTAGAAAGAATTCGCAGTCTGGCGCAATCCCGCCGTACCACGATCCATCTTGCTACCAACGGCAAGGTGCTTTTGCGGGCCGATCCGGAGGACCTGCAGCTGGTATGGCTTAACCTGCTGGAGAATGCCGTGCGTTACAGTCCTGAGGGCGGTGTGGTCGAGGTTGCTGTCACACGTAAAGATGGGGGACCCGCACGGATTATCTTCGAAGACCATGGCGTCGGCATCCCACCCCAGGATTTGCCCCATGTATTTGAGCGGTTCTATCGGGGAGATCCATCCAGAACCCGTGCCACTGGCGGGTTTGGGCTGGGGCTAGCGATTGCCAAGGCGCTGGTCGAAGCTTATGGCGGGACCATTACCGCCGAAAATGCCCCCAGACAAGGCACACGCATGACCGTGGAACTCCCCTTGAACGGCAGCAACTGAATTCCTATTGGCTGCATCCATTCAGGTTCTCTTAATCTTCATTCCCTCATTATTAAACGTTTGTGCTGGTGGTGAAACGCATGGACATCTCACGTCGTCGCATCATTGATCGTGCTCTGGAAATCGGGCTGATAATTTTGATCATCGCATTTCCAGTCTTGTCGCAAACCGCGCCCAACCAAGCGACAGTGGGGACTGGCAACAATCAGGCAAACAACACCGCTCCATTGACCCTGACCTTACAGGACGCGCTAGCACGAGCGCGCAAGAATAATCCTGAGTATCGTGCCGTGCTTACGGAATATGGATTGGCAAGAGAAGATCGCGTGCAGAGTCGGGCAGCGCTTCTCCCCAACGTCAACTACAACACCTCATTTCTTTACACCCAGGGAAATGGCACACCGACCGGAAAATTCGTGGGCGCGAATGGCGTGCATGAGTACATCAGTCAAGGAAATGTTCACCAGGAACTTTCTTTACAGAATGTGGCGGACTATCGGCGCACATCAGCTGCAATGGCGGTGGCCCAGGCCCGTTCCGAAATTGCGGCTCGCGGTTTGGTGGTGACCGTGGTGCAGTCCTACTACGGCTTTGTCGTCGCACAGCGGAAATATGCGACGTCGCAGCGGGCAGCAGCGGAGGCCCAGAACTTTTTCGACATCAGCCAGAAACTCGAGCGCGGCGGCGAGGTGGCGCACTCTGATGTGATTAAAGCCGAGATTCAGTATCAACAGCAACAACGTGACCTGCAGCAAGCGGAACTGGAGATGAATCGCACTCGCCTGGAGCTAGCGGTACTGGTTTTCCCAGACTTCAACGAAAACTCCAGCGTGGTGGACGATCTGCAAACTCCCGAATCTCTGCCTGCATTCCCTGAAGTGCAGGCTGCTGCCGCCCGCAAGAATCCGGATCTCCGCGCTGCTAGCGCCGCATTGCAGGCCGCCGGTCAGGAAGTCGCCATTGCCTGGAATGGGTTTCTGCCGTCACTCTCTCTGGATTATTTTTATGGAATTGACGCCAATCGATTCGCCACCCGCGGCGTCGATCCGGCCACAGGACTGCCAATTCATAATCTAGGCTACTCCGCTGCAGCCACTCTGCAATTACCCATTTGGGATTGGGGATCAAACCGCAGCAAATTGAAGCAATCTGACCTTCGGCGAGATCAGGCGCGAGTGGAATTGAGTTTTGCGCAGCGCCAACTGCTGGCCAACTTGCGAACGTTCTACAGCGAAGCGCAGACCGCGCGCCAGCAACTTGATTCGTTAAGCCGCTCGGCGGAACTGGCAGCCGATAGTCTGCGTTTGATCACGCTTCGTTATCAGTCGGGAGAGGCCACCGTGCTGGAAGTAGTGGACGCGCAGAATACGCTGAACCTGGCGCGCAATGCTTTTAATGATGGGCAAGCGCGGTATCGGATGGCGATAGCAAATCTGCAAACACTGACTGGAAATTTCTAGCTGAACTTATCTCATGAGGGAAAAGATCAAAGAAGATTGTCTGCTGTCCGGTGACGCTACCCTGGGGCGATACGGCGCCGCAAATCGGAATATCGCTGAGGGAAGCAACCGGACAGCAACTTCCGCTCGGCGTCATCTCGGAATATTTTGCGCCGCATTCTTCTGCCTGTCATTTCTCTCGAGTTGCTCCAAAGATGCCGGCGTGAAAGAACCGGTCGTTCCGGTGCAAGTGGCAAAGGTAGAGAAAACAACCCTGCGCCGGACGGTAACGGCGGAAGCTGTTCTGTTTCCTTTGCAACAATCCGCGATCGTGCCAAAAATCAGCGCCCCGGTAAAGGCCTTTTACGTCAAGCGCGGCAGCCCGGTTCGTAAGGGACAATTGTTGGCTGTCTTGGAGAATCGGGATCTCGCCGCGGCCGCCCAGGAAAACCAAGGAGCGTACAACCAGGCAGAGGCGACCTATGCAACCACTACCTCGGCCCAACTGCCGGAGGAGATCCAGAAGGCGCAGCTGGATACGCAAGCGGCCAAACAAATGCTGGATGCCCAGCAGAAAATCTACAACAGCCGTCAGGAACTCTTTCAGCAAGGTGCCATCCCGCGTAAAGAACTCGATCAGGCGGGCGTAGATCTGACCCAGGCTCGCAATCAATATCAAATTGCACAGAAGCATCTGGACGCCTTGATGGCCACCGGCAAACAGCAGGCTCTCAAATCCGCCGCCGGACAGTTGGAATCCGCGAAGGGCAAGTACATGGGAGCAGAAGCACAAATGAGTTATTCCCAGATCCGCAGCCCTATCGATGGCGTAGTCACGGATCGCCCGCTCTATCCCGGAGAGATGGCTGCCGCCGGCACACCCATCGTCACGATAATGGACATCTCCCAGGTTATCGCCAAGGCCCATATTCCGCAGCCCGAAGCTGCGCTACTCAAGGTAGGCGACAAAGCAACCATCACGGTGCCAGGTGAGAGCGAGCCGGTCGATGCCAGAGTCACGGTGGTCAGCCCTGCTCTGGATCCAAATAGCACCACGGTTGAGGTCTGGGTGCAAGCCAAGAATCCCGATCAGCGACTGAAGCCGGGCACCAGCGTTCAAGTTTCCATGCTGGCACAGACGATTCCCGATGCGGTGGTAATACCGGCAACAGCATTACTCACCGGACAAGATGGAACTACTTCCGTGATGGTAGTGGGGGCCGATAACCGTGCCCATCAAAAACCTGTGAGTGTAGGGGTTCGCCAAGGCGATCAAGTTCAAATCACGGAAGGACTGCAAGCCGGGGATCGAGTAATTGCGTCCGGAGCCTACGGCTTGCCGGATAACACACAAGTCACCGTAGCTGCGCAGACTGAAAAGCAGACGGAAAAGCAGAATGAAAAATAGTCTCCATTGTCCGGCTGAAGGCGTCCACTTTCGGTGCTGCGCCGGCGGTGCCGGATGAGGCACCGTGAAAGTGGCCCAGTGAATGGAGAATCCAAGTACTGGTTTTCCCGCCATTCCAAGCCCGTCATCTTTCTGATTTTGACGCTGGCCCTGCTGGGAGCCTATCTCGCGTTTACGATTCCAGTCGCTGTCTTCCCAGCAACCAATTTTCCCCGAATCCTGATCGCCGTCGACAACGGCGTGATGCCGATTGATCAAATGATGGTGACAGTCACCCGTCCCATTGAGGAAGCGGTGAACAGCGTTCCAGGCCTACAGGAAGTTCGTTCCATCACCAGTCGCGGTTCAGCGGAAGTCGATCTGTTTTTCAGCTGGGGCGTGGACATGTTCCAGACGCTGCAATACGTAAATGCAGCAATCGCACGCGTGCAGGGAGAACTGCCGCCCACCGCGAGTGTACTCGCGAACCGGATGACGTTCGCCAGCTTCCCCATCATGGGCTACAGCCTCACCTCCGATACCGTACCGCAGACTCAACTCTGGGAACGGGCAACCTACGAGATGAAACCGCGGTTGAACCGCCTGGATGGTGTCTCTACGGTGCTGGTGCAAGGCGGACAACAGCCCGAGTTTCACATCACGCTTGACCCTACCAAGTTGCTCACCGCCAACGTCACGGTCACCGATGTTCTCGACACCATGCAGCGCACCAACTTGATCGATTCGCCTGGACTTCTTGAGCGCAATCATCAACTGGTGCTGGGATTGGTTAGCGGGCAAGTCCGCACGCCCGAACAAATCGCCGACACGGTAATTAAAACAACTCCAGCAGGAATACCGGTTCGCATAGGAGACGTGGCCACGGTGGCTCCTGGAGTAAAGCCCCTTTACACCATCGTCACGGCAAACGGTAAGCCGGCAGTGCTCATCAACATCAACCGCCAGCCTGACAGCAACACGGTCCAGGTTGCCACTCTTGTACACACGGAGATAGATCGCATCCGGAAGTCGTTGCCGCCTGGCATCGAGATCCGTCCATTTTATGATCAGTCCATAATTGTCGATGATTCCATCAAGAGCGTGCGGGATGCCATTCTCCTGGGACTGGTTCTCGCTTCCATTATTTTGGTGGTGTTCCTGCGAGACTGGGGAACATCCATCGTTGCCGGCCTGGTGATTCCAGTCACGATTCTCGTGACGTTTATCGCGCTTAAAGTTCTCAATGAAAGCTTCAACTTGATGACCCTAGGCGGACTCGCCGCTGCCGTGGGACTAGTGATTGACGATGCCATCGTGGTGGTG
>DATHJP010000058.1:0-16356 GCA_035489695.1 Terriglobales bacterium | reverse complement strand
AATCGCCACTCAAACTCACGTGGGACGAATTTAATGCGCTGCCCAAGGTTCAGCGCGCCAGCGATTTTCATTGCGTAACGCGATGGAGCCGCTTCGACAATCATTGGGACGGAGTGGCATTTCAAGAGTTGCTGCGCCGAGTGAAGCCGAAATCGGAAGCCGCGTACGTGCTAATCCATGCCGAGCAGGGCTTCACCGCCAACGTGCCCCTGGCTGATCTCAATCGCGAAGAGGTGCTGCTGGCGACGCATCATGACGGTCAACCACTGACCGCCGATCATGGATATCCTTTGCGGCTGATCGTTCCGCATCTCTACGCCTGGAAATCCGTGAAGTGGGTTCGCAGCCTGGAATTTCTCGATCACGACATGGCGGGATTCTGGGAGCAAAACGGATATCACATGTATGGAGACCCGTGGAAGGAACAAAGATTCAGCAGATAGAGTTCAGCCTACCCCCGAACTACCCCCGACCTGTCATCCTGAGCGGATTTTTCGCGAAGGATCTTACGAAGCGATTGAATTGGCAAAGCCGCATACAAGATCTAGTTGAGCAGTATGCCCGAGCCCTCGTCCTGAGCGGATTTTTCGCAAAGGATCATCCTATTTCTTCAAGATCGGATTATAGCCATCGCTCACCAGCTTGGCGCGAATCGCTTCGGCATCTTTGATGTCGGGGAAGGGTCCGACCTGAATATGAAAAAGTTTGTCGGTGGGTGCATTGCCGGCAAATGCGGCGTACTGCTTTTTCTTTAGCGCGTCGACCAATGCTTCAGCATCGTCCTGTTTGCTGACTGCGGCCACCTGTACGTAGTAGCCATTCAACGCTGGCGGAGCGGGATTCGCAGGATCGTTTTTGGCCTCAGAGGCCGCGGCTGCTGTGTCTTGAGCATTGTTTCCGCGATCGTTGGTTGCCAATTGGGTATCGCTATTGCTTTGTCCCACTGTTTTGTAGAACGTCAGATCAGCGGACGAAGTGGGATTAGCATTTGGTGACCGGACAGCCGGAGGACGCGATGGACCACTGGCCGTGGTCGTCGAAGGCACAGAATCACTGCCTGCTGCCTTGACTGAAGTTCGTCCGAAGGAGAATCCCATACCAAAAAAAACTGCGCACAGAGCCACTAGCCCGAAAAACAGGACCAGCATCTTGCCAGTGCCCAAAGTTATTTCCGTGTCTCTCGAAGCCGCTATTGCCATTTTCACCTCGTACTAATTCCAGCCGAAGAGGTCAACCCTTGGCGACAGTAGGAGAACCGTCTCCAGCCGATTTGCCCAACATTTTCTGAACGCTGGAGAAGATGTCCACCGGGACGGGGAACACCACCGTAGTGTTCTTCTCCACGCCGATTTCCGTCAAAGTTTGCAGATAGCGCAACTGCACGCTGACCGGTTCTGTAGCCAGCAGTTTGGCGGCATCGACCAGGCGCTGGGCCGCCGAGAACTCGCCTTCCGCGTGAATAATCTTGGAACGCTTTTCACGTTCCGCTTCCGCCTGTTTGGCCATGGCGCGAAGCATGGTCTCCGGCATGTCTACTTGTTTGACTTCCACATTCGCCACCTTCACGCCCCAGGGCGCGGTGTGGGTGTCGAGAATACTTTGCAGGCGGAGATTGATTTTTTCCCGGTGTGCCAGGAGTTCGTCCAGTTCCTGCTCACCCAGCACCGAGCGCAATGTGGTTTGTGCGAACTGCGAGGTCTGATAGACGTAATTGGAAACTTCTACCACCGCTTTGTTCGGGTCAATCACGCGCAGAAAAATGACCGCGTTGACTTTCAACGTGACGTTGTCGCGGGTGATGATGTCCTGAGGAGGGACTTCCAGAGCTTCCTGTCGCAACGAAATGCGCACCATGCGGTCGATCGGAGCGAAGACCAGGATGATGCCGGGCCCTTTTGCATTCGGCAGCAATCGTCCCAGACGGAAAATTACACCACGTTCGTACTCCGCGAGAATCTTGATCGAGCTCAGGATGTATAGAGCGAAAATGATGATTGCGACGGTGGTCAATGAAAAACCCATCTGCGCCTCCGCGCCTGATTGTCAGGGATGCTGCTGCCGCGAATTGTAACGCAATTCCAGTGCCGGTTGAGGCATTTCCGCGCAAGTTGGGGTTGTCTCAGGAGATGCGGGAAGGTGTCTTAAACTACGATTGCCGCGGGAGTTCTCTGCGTGGATGACACAGGATCCACCTGAATTTTCAATCCATCCACTTGCCGCACCACCACGGTTTGTCCAGCAGGAATGTTGGTGGAAGAGACGGCATCCCAAACTTCACCGTGAATGAAGACTTTGCCCTGCGGAGAAAGCGGCGTCTGCGCGATTCCAATTTCTCCGACCAAGCCCTGAGCGCCGGTGACAATCTTGTTGGCACGGGCTTTCAGCGCAATGCTCATCAGAAATACGGTAATGATTGACAGCGGAATGCTGACCGCCAATGCAGTCAAGAGGTGAACCCGCATTTCAGGAATCGGCGAGTCCACCAGTAGCAGCGCGCCTAATACCATGGTGACAATTCCGCCGATCGCGAGCACACCGTGGCTTGCGAACTTAGCTTCCAGCGCGAAAAGAACGAAAGATGCCAGTATCAGGACCACGGCTGCGAAGCGAGTGGGCAACAGGTTGAGAGCAAACACCGCCAGCAAAATAAACACCACGCCCACTGTTCCCGGTACCACTGCACCAGGATGATTGAACTCCGCATAGAGCGCCAGGGCGCCAATGGCCAGCAGAATGAAGGCGATATTCGGATCCATGATGAAAGCCAGGATGCGTTGTTTCAAAGTCATATCGAAAGTTCGCACCGGCTCGCCCACCAGGTTAAGAGTTTCAGTCTGGCCATTGAATCGCTTGATGGTCTTGCCCTGCATTTGCTTGAACAGGTCTTCTTCACTGGGAGCAATGTAGTCGATCAGTTTTTGGGACAAGGCCTCCTGTTCGGTGAAGGATTTAGATTGGCGGACCGCGGTTTCAGCGATCTCAATGTTGCGGCCGCGCTTGGAAACCACAGAACGCATCAACGCGGCAGAATCGTTTTCAATTTTTTCTTTCATCACGTCGTCCATCTTGCCGCCCCCGATGGTGACAGGATGAGCCGCTCCCGTGTTCGTCCCCGGCGCCATAGCTGCCACGTCGGCGCTTTCGAGGATGAAGAATCCAGCCGACGCGGCACGGCTTCCCCCCGGCGTGACATAAATGATGACGGGAACCGGCGCTGCGGTGATTTTCTCGATGATGTTGCGCGTGGATTCGAGAAGTCCGCCGGGAGTATTCAATTCGATCAACAACGCCTTGTCTTTATTCCGTTGAGCTTCGGTGAGGGCGCGTCCTATGTACTCATCGGTGATGGGATGAATGGTGTCATTGACCACGATCTTTAGAACTTCTGCCGCAGCAGGGGAGGCGACGAACAACAGCAGTCCTGCGAGTAGGCTGTAAATGGCCGACAGGAAACGACGTTTCATGCTTAGAACAGAGTATGCCAATTGAATGTCCATCTACAAGAGCGGTTATTGTGGGGATGCTCTCCTGGAATAAGCGAACTCCATTGCAGCTCGGCATCAATGAGAAGAATATTTCTCATAAAACTTATTTGTGAAGAGCGAGGTCGGATCGTATCTCTTCTTGCTTACGAAGAATTCGTCAACTTCCGGATATGATTTGCGCAATTGTTCCTGCGAGTAAAACAATTGATACGGCAAGTAGTAAGTACCCCCTGTGCGCTCGGCTACATCGATCAAGTCAGTCGTGGTTCTCCTGAGGATGTCGTTCTCTTTGTTGTTGAACCTCACATTGAAATACAGCACAAACGCAAACATGTCCTGCCTGGCATAAGGAAGTGCAGTGATCGAGTCTTTGTGCACGGTCCGGATTGTTACATTAAGCAAATTGGCTTCATTTCTCTGCACAACATCGCGTAAACCTTCCACGAATTCGGGCATGCGATCAAAGGGAATGAAGTATTCCTGAAGGATGTCGGTATCATGCAGCCGATTCTTGAGATAAGCCATTTCGTCATACATCTCTTCGTTGCGCGAGACGACACATGGTTCCTTTTGATTCAAGGCTTGATTACGCGTTACACAATCGTGAAGATATGGCTCAGCGTATTTCTCAAGAGTCCATCTTAGCCAGCGGCCGGGTCCGCCAGTCTTGGAGAGATTGATGATGAATCGATCGACCGCGTCATGGCTTGCTGGTTTCAAAGGGGGAAGCGGGCCGTCAAATTGCGTTTTCGTGTAGGTGTGAACTGCTGCTTCACGCAAGAATGATTTGGGTGCCACTGATAGGCGCCCGAAGACGAGGCCCATATCGTTATTATTTTCCACGTGTGACTTGTAATATTCTGGGAAACCTCGATAGTCCATATACACCGTTTTGCGAGAGTACATCTCGTTGTCGACCAAATCGAGATCCGCGTCCAGGATCACTCCGAACAATCCGTAGCCGCCCAATGCGTGGCGAAAGAGATCAGCGTTCTCACGCGGGCTGGCCTTTACAACATCGCCGTTGGCTAGCATGATCCGCATAGATCGGACCGTCGGAGCGATCGGACCCGGAACTGGATCAATGCCATGCGCATTCACGCTTAGCGTGCCACCCACGCTGAAGATGTTGATAGACTGCATCGCTTTTACCGACAAGCCTTCTTTGTCGAGTAACTGCTGAAGCTGCCACCAACGCACGCCACTCTGGACATTGACGCGCTTGTGCGCTTTGTCGAGATTAATGCGGCTTAACTCTTTTAAGTCGAGCACCAGTCCACCAGCTGTGAACGTCTGTCCGCCCATGGTGTGTTGCTGCCCCGCACAGCTGACTTTGAGATTGTTTTCCTGGGCAAATTGCAGCGCGTTACGGATATCCTCTTCACTTGTAATTCTCACGATGCCGTACACCGGAGTCTTGTTGAGATGGCTGGCATCGTTAGTGAATCCGCCCCGTTGGTTGAATGTAAAAAGAGGCGCCTTAGCCGGTTTGAACACAATGTTCACTGGCTTCTGATCAGCGCTCTGCGGAAACACGAAGTCGCTTACCTTGTCTTTGTCGGGGGCCGCGGCGTAATCGAAAATCTTTCTGGCGGTTAGGATCAGGAATGTGGCGGAAATCAGCGCCAGGGGCAACAACACAGGTCGACGGCGATACAAGAGTCTCTCCTTCGCCGCACCCGGATGAGAACAAAAGTATTCCTATCCTGCAGCGTTGCTGGATACTTTTAGCACTCTTGCGATGCCAAGACAATTCAGACGATCACGCGCTTATTTTCTTCTCGGAGGAAGGGCGTTGCGTCGATTCCAGATCGTCCCAACCCGGCAATCGAGTGTCACCCGTAATCAAGCGTGCGCCGCGCTCGTAAGTGAAATATGACCATGCCCACTGAATCAATACGATCAGCCGGTTGCGGAATCCGATGAGAAAGAAAATGTGGATGAAAAGCCAGCCCAGCCAGGCGATGAAGCCGGAAACATGAAGTTTCCCAAAGTCAGCAACGGCAGCGGCGCGCCCGATGGTGGCGAGACTGCCTTTGTCCACGTAATGAAAGTTCTGGCGGGGCTTACGTTCCAGGTCACGTTGAATGTTTTTGGCGGTTGCCGTTCCTTCTTGCATAGCTACCGGTGCGACGCCAGGAAGCAGCTTGCCGTGTTCATCTTTCAGAGTCGCCAGGTCACCGATAACAAAAACTTCGGGATGCCCAGCAATACTCAAGTCGGGATTCACCAGTACTCTGCCGGCGCGATCGACGGGAACTCCCAATTTTTTTCCGAGAGGAGATGCTGCGACACCAGCGGCCCACAGAATAACGGCCGCGGGGATACGAGTTTCGCCTATTCGAACCTCGGCCGGCTCGATGCCAGTGACTAAAGTGGAGGTATGGACCTCTACTCCAAGCCGCTGCAATTGCTGCACAGCGCTTCGCGACAAGTCTTCCGGATAAGCGGGCAGAATGCGGGGACCACCTTCGAGTAGCAGAATGCGGGTACGTTTTGGGTCGATGGAGCGGAATTCCTCAGTCAGCACGTTGCGTGCGATCTCGGCTAGCGTGCCCGCCAATTCCACTCCCGTCGGTCCGCCCCCGACCACCACGAAATTAAGCGGCAGTTCCTCTTCGCCATTAGCGGCGCGGCGCTCAGCCAATTCATAGGCAAGCAAGATCCGGCGGCGAAGTTCCAGCGCGTCCTCAATGGTTTTGAGGCCAGGAGCGAAGGGTTCCCACTCATCGTGGCCGAAGTAGGCATGGCTCGCGCCCGCAGCCACTATCAGATAGTCGTAGGGAATTTCTTCACCGGAGAGTTTGACCACGCGCCGCGAGAGATCGAAGTCTTCAACTTCAGCAAGCAGGACTTGGATATTAGGACGGCCGCGAAGAATCCAACGGAGGGGCGCAGCAATTTCCCCGGGAGAGAGACCCGCCGTCGCCACTTGATAGAGCAGTGGCTGGAAAGTGTGATAATTCTTGCGGTCGATCAGCGTGATGTGAACCGGGGAGCGAGCCAGTTTCCGCGCAGCCGTCAGCCCGCCAAAGCCGCCGCCAACAATAACCACGCGCCGTGTGTTTTTCTCCATAGGCTACGGTTAACGCCCCTGCATTATAAGATTCGGGAGGATGCCGGAGGAACCCGGAATTTCTAATGGCTCTCAGTTGAACTGAGCGGTATGTCGTCCCTCCGGGACTTTGGTGCGTTTGGCCCGGACCCAGCGCTAAAAGCGCTGGGCTAAATTGTGCCGTCCCTGCGGGACTGCTGCAGGGCGAGGTGCCAGGTGCGATTTCCCCAAGAGGTCTGACAAGTCCCACGGGATCGCCGCCCCACTACCGCGACACAAGCCGGGGTGTTACAGCTGCGGTCGCGCTTGACATATCACGATCCATCTATATCATAAGTAAGTATTTACTTACTTATGGCGACAGCTCAAGTCCGTTATTCGGCGGCCGACCGACGGGAACAGATTTTAGAAGCGGCGACACAGCTTTTCGCCCGGCAGGGATTCCAAGGCACCACCACCAAACAAATTTCCGACCACACCGGCGTGAACGAGGCTTTAATTTTCAGGCATTTTGCCTCCAAGGACGAACTTTATTGGGCAGTCATCGAACGCAAGATCAAAGCTGCCGCGCCTGGGGAACGTATGCGCGAACGTCTAAGCGCGGGCGGCAGTGATCTGGAAGTTCTTTCCGGAGTTGCCACCCAGATTTTGGAGCGACGGGCCAAAGATCAAACACTTTCCCGTCTGCTGCTGTACAGCGCGCTCGAGAATCATCGGCTCTCCCACCGTTTTTTTCGTACTTATGTCGCGGAATGTTACGAGGTGCTGGCAGACTACATTCGCGGCCGCATTGCGGATGGAGACTTCCGGCCAATCGATCCCTTGCTTGCGGCTCGGGGGTTCCTGGGAATGGTGGTCTATCACTCCTGGATCCAGGAATTATTTGGAGGAAAACGTTATCAAAATTTCTCCGTCCAACAAGTAAGCAAGACTCTGGCCGAGGTATGGCTGCAAGGCATGCTGTCTGCCCCGGAGATCGCATCTTCACAACGGGCAGCGAAACTCAATAATGGCAATCGCAGAAGACAGGAACCTAGCAATCATGTTGGCTAAAACACTTCGTCGCGGTGCATCGGCGCTTCTGGCCGGCGCGGTTCTCACGTTGTTGATCTCATGTACCGGAACCAAAGCCTCCCCGCCGAGCAATCCCGCAGTACCGGTTATGGCTGCAGAGGTCGAGCAGAAGAACGTCCCATTGCAGGTCAAGGCGATCGGCGCAGTGGAAGCCTATTCGAATGTTTCCATCAAAACTCAAATTACCGGCGAGCTGACGGGAGTTTTTTTCAAAGAAGGAGACGATGTTAAGAAAGGCCAACTGCTCTTCACACTCGACAAGCGGCCACTCGAGGCGGATCTGAAAAAAGCAGAGGGCATGTTGGCGAAAGATCAGGCGCAGGCTGCCAACACCCAAGCCCAGGCTCGACGCTACGAAGCTTTATTGGCTTCAGGAGTGGTCTCCAGTCAAGACTATGACCAGATTCGGTCCAATGCCGACGCTCAAGACGCGGCGGTTCGCGCCGACAAAGCTGCGGTGGAGAACGCGCGCGTCCAGATTCAGTACTGCGCGATTTATTCGCCCATCAATGGACACACCGGTCCGCTGATGATTCATCGCGGCAACATGATCAAAGCCAACGACACTCCCTTTCTAGTCAGCATCAACCAAGTGCAGCCGATTTACGCAACCTTCACCGTGCCGGAGCAGTACCTGAACGAGATCAAGAGATACGCCAGCGGTGGCAGGCTTGCGATCAAAGCTTACATTCCCAACGACACCCGAGGACCTTCCATCGGCCAGCTTAGTTTTATCGACAACACTGTGGACCAGGCTACGGGCACGATCAAAATAAAAGGAGAGTTTGCCAATCCCGACCGCCGCCTGTGGCCCGGGCAGTTTGTGGACGTGGTCTTAACCCTCGCTAACCAGCCAAACACGATCGTGGTGCCGTCGCAAGCCATTCAGAACGGTCAGCAAGGACAATTTGTTTTCGTAGTTAAACCCGACATGACGGTGGAAACCCGCCCAGTGATTGTCAGCCGGAGCAGTGATGGACAAGCCGTGGTGGATAAGGGACTCGCTCCCGGAGAGCGAGTGGTGACGGATGGGCAATTACGATTAGTGCCCGGAGCCAAAGTTGAATTGAAGCAGGCCGCCGTCCCACCGTCTGCAACAGGAAGCACAGGGACTGCGCAGAATTCTCAAAATCCCCGAGCGCGGGGAGAGTAGTCAATGAACGTCGCCGAACTCTTCATTCGCCGGCCCGTGATGACCACCCTGGTCATGCTCGGAATCCTGATGTTTGGAGTCATGGGCTACCGCTTGCTGCCGGTGAGCGATTTGCCCAACGTGGACTTTCCCACCATCTTGGTTTCGGCGAGCCTTCCTGGAGCGACGCCGGACACCATGGCTTCAGCAGTGGCCATGCCGCTGGAAAAGCAATTCTCCACCATCGCCGGCGTGGACTCGATGACTTCATCGAGTTCGCAGGGTTCCACGCAGATCACTCTTCAGTTCAACCTGAGCCGCAGTCTGGATGCCGCCGCCCAGGACGTTCAGTCCATGATTGCGAAGGCGGCGCGAGATCTTCCGCAGAACTTGCCCAGTCCGCCCTCGTACCAGAAGGTAAATCCGGCGGACGCGCCGATTCTTTACTTGTCGCTCAGTTCACCCACTCTGCGTCTCTCCGATGTGGACGAGTACGCGGAAACATTGATGGCACAGCGCATCTCTATGGTGAGCGGCGTTGCCCAGGTCAGCGTCTTTGGCGCGCAAAAGTATGCGGTTCACGCCAAACTCGATCCCAAGGCTTTGGCCAGTCGTCAGATTGGAATCGATGAAGTCACCGACGCGATTCAGAACGGCAACGTGAATCTGCCCACGGGCACCCTGTACGGCACGCACCAGGCCTTCGTGGTGCAAGCCAGTGGTCAGCTCAAGAAAGCGATTGATTATGAAGCGCTGATCGTGGCCTATCGCAATGGCGCTCCGGTTCGGCTGAAGGACCTGGGTTCGGTGGTCGACGGAGTTGAAAACGATAAGACGGCGAGTTGGTTTTATGACTCCAAGGGTTTGCGCCGCGCAATCATCCTGGCGATTCAACGCCAGCCCGGTACCAACACCGTCGAAGTAGTGGATTCGATCAAGGCGCTGCTGCCCAGTTTCCGTCTCGTGATGCCTCCGTCGGTGGACGTCGCCACTCTCTATGACCGGTCGGTCTCGATCCGCTCGTCTGTGAATGACGTCAAGTTCACGCTGTTTCTGGCGCTGGTCCTGGTGATTCTGGTCATCTTCCTGTTCCTGCGAAATCTGTCGGCCACGGCGATTCCAAGCATGGCGTTGCCTATGTCCATCGTGGGCACGTTCGCCATCATGTATTTGCTGGGATACTCACTCGACAATCTCTCACTGATGGCATTGACGCTCTCCGTGGGCTTTGTGGTGGACGACGCCATTGTGATGCTGGAAAACATTGTGCGGCACATGGAAATGGGCGAGCCTCCCATGCAGGCCGCCTTCACCGGCGCGCGAGAAATCGGTTTCACAATTATCTCCATGACGCTGTCGCTGGCGGCGGTGTTTATCCCGGTGCTGTTCATGGGAGGCATCCTGGGACGATTGCTGCACGAGTTTGCCGTCACCATCGGCGCGGCGATTCTGGTTTCCGGCGTGGTGTCACTCAGTCTTACTCCCATGTTATGCAGCCGTTTCCTGCGAGCCTCGAAGGAATCGGAAGCGCATCACGGGCGTCTGTGGTCGTTCTTTGAACGATTTTTCGATGGCATGCTACACGTTTACGATCGCACGCTGCAGTTCACCCTGCGACATCGCGTCGCGACCATGGCGGTTTCGGCAGCTGTCGCGGTGGCGACGGTCTATATGTTCATTGTTATTCCGAAAGGCTTCCTCCCGGATGAAGACCAGGGCCAGATCTTTATCTTCACCGAAGGTCCGCAAGGTATTTCTTTCGACAGCATGGTTGAACATCAGTTGGCGTTGACGAAGGTCGTGGCTCAGCAGCCGTGGGTGGACTCCTTCATGTCGACGGCGGCTGGCGGCAATGCGGGCCGAATTTTTCTTCGCATGAAGCCGAGAAATGAGCGTAAGTCGGCGGTGGAGATCATTCAACAGTTGCGTCCCAAGCTGGCGTCGATTCCAGGGATCAATGCCTTTCCCCAGTTGCTGCCACCGATCCGGATTGGCGGTCAGCTCACAAAGAGTCAGTATCAGTTTACGTTGCAATCTCCGGATACCGACGAACTCTATCAAAACGAGCCCAAGCTGGAAGACCGGCTTCGGAGCGATCACCAACTCCGGACGCTGCTGCAAGACGTGACCAGCGATTTGCAGATCAAGAATCCCCAGGTCAACGTAGATATCGATCGCGATAAAGCGTCGAGTCTCGGAGTTACCGCCCAACAAGTAGAGGACGCGCTTTACAGCGCTTATGGGCAGCGACAAGTCTCAACCATTTACGCGCCGAACAATGCTTATCGCGTCATCACAGAATTAGAAAATCAGTATCAACTCGATCCCTCCGCGTTATCGATGCTCTATGTTCGGTCCAGCAACGGACAACTGGTGCCACTGAATGCGGTCGCCAAACTCACGCGGACAGTGGGGCCGCTGACCATTAATCACCTGGGACAATTGCCGGCGGTGACGATTTCCTTCAACTTGCGTCCGGGAGTGTCATTGGGAGACGCGGTCAACGCCGTCAACAAGGCAGCACGGCAAATGATGCCTGCAACCGTCAGCACCAGCTTTCAGGGCACCGCCCAAGCGTTTGAGTCCTCGATCAGCGGATTGGGGCTACTGCTGTTGATGGCAATCCTGGTCATTTATCTGGTGCTGGGAATTTTGTATGAGAGCTTCATCCACCCGATCACGATTCTTTCCGGATTGCCGTCCGCGGGTTTTGGAGCGCTGCTCACGCTGATGCTGTTCCATCTGGATCTGAATCTCTACGCGTTCGTCGGCGTCATCATGCTGGTGGGCATCGTGAAGAAAAATGCCATTATGATGATCGACGTGGCCCTGGAGAAACAGCGCGACGGCGGCGAATCGGCGCAGGAAGCCATCTATCAGGGCGCACTGCTCCGTTTCCGGCCGATCATGATGACCACCATGGCGGCGCTCATGGGTACGTTGCCGATCGCTCTTGGATTTGGCGCCGGAGCGGAATCGCGGCGCCCGCTCGGTCTGGCCGTCGTCGGAGGATTGGTCTTCTCGCAGTTGCTGACTCTTTACATCACGCCTGTTTTCTATACTTACATGGAATCTTTCCAGAACTGGTTGAGGTCATTCAGGAAGCGCAAGACAGTTTCGGAGACGGACTTCGAGCGCGAGCCAGTATTCGCTGGGAAATCGGGCAGCAAGATCGCTTGATCCAAGTAGCCGACTCCTTGCCTTTTGGCACCTCGACGCCTATTCTTCTGGCCCATGCCGAATATAAACAGACGCACGCTTCTCTATGCTTTCGGAGTTGCATCCGTAAGCCCCTTGCTGCCGGCTCAAACGGCTGCGCCTCGTAGAGTTGTCGTCGCACAGCCTGGCGAAAATCTCTTCGCGTACTCAACTGATAGGCAGGCTAAGTTCGCCGCCTGCAAAGTCACTAGTGAGGGTAGCGCCGGAGGATGTTCCATTTTTGAACTCGTTGTGCCGACTCTGTCAGGCCCCGGACTTCACGTTCACCACCGCGAAGATGAGTGGTATCACGTTTTGAGCGGTCGATTCATCTTTGAGGTTGGCGGCCAACAATATCATTTGCCTGTCGGTGGAAGCATCTTTGCACCGCGTGATATTCCGCACCGATGGGCCAACGAGGACAAAACTGACGGCAAGGTGATCCTAGTATGCCAGCCCGGCGGATTTGAGAAGTTTTTTGACGAGCTTGGCAAGATGCCGGCGGCGGATATGGCCTCCGCACAGATGCGCCAGTTATTGGCCAAATACGGCATGGAAGCACTGGGTCCGCCGATATTCCCAGGCACGCCCCCCGGCCAACCGAGTCATTAATGGCTGTTGTGGCAGGCTTTCGCCACTTCTCAATTTCTGCATCGCCCCGGCTTTTTATGAGATAGCCTGTAGTTCCAGGCTACCGATTTGATCGGAAATCCATCGCAAACCGCTGAAGGCGCCGCCTCACGGACATCAGAAGTTCGCACGCGATCTGCCTGGTTTCGACTGCTCATCCCCTCCGTCCCAGATCTCATCTTCATCGTTCTCCTCATCGCCCTGACCTACGGAGCGCTGGCGCCGCGTCTGCTGAAAGATGGCGGGACGGGCTGGCATATTCGTAATGGACAACAAATCCTACTCACCCACTCAATCACTCACACTGATTCCTTCTCGTACACGATGCAGGGCCAACCTTGGTATGCCTGGGAATGGTTATATGACGTGCTGATCGCAGCGATTCACCAGTGGCTCGGATTGAATGGTGTCGTGTTCTTTACCGCGGTTGTGATCGCTGCCACATTCGCACTTGTGCTTCGCTTGGCTTTGCGCCGGGGAAGCAGTCTGCCTGTAGCTGTGATTCTGTTGCTATTGGCCGTGGGGGCCTCCACCATCCATTTTTTCGCGCGGCCTCATGTGTTGAGTTGGCTTCTGACAGTAATTTGGTTTCAGTTGCTGGATAGTTCAGAAACCGCTTCAGTAACTGCGGCTAACGCTGAGCAGGACCGCCGCTTGTTCTGGTTGCCGGTGATCATGCTGCTCTGGACCAACCTTCATGGCGGATTTCTGCTCGGCATTGCACTGTGTGGCATTTACCTGATCGCTGGATTGATCCGGTACTTCTCCGTTAGAGAAGATCGACAGAAAATCGGGCCACGGCTGCAACGTCTGGGGGTCGCCAGCCTGCTCTCACTCGGGGCTACGTTGGTTAACCCTTACGGTTACAAACTGCATGTGCACATCTATCAATATCTTTCCAACCGCTTCTTAATGAATCACATTGACGAATTCCTCTCCCCAAATTTTCATGGCGTAGCCCAGCAGTGCTTCGCGGCGCTGTTGCTGATCACAGTGGCAGCGGTGGCGATGAAGCGGCAAAAGTTGAGGCTCTCACACTTGCTGGTGATAATTTTCGCGGCTTATAGCGGCTTGTACGCGTCGCGTAATCTGCCGGTGTCGTCGATTCTTTTAACTCTGATTGTGGCCCCGATACTGTCGGCATCAATCTGCGACGTCAGCGCTTCACGAAAGATGAGTTCGTGGCTACGAAGACTGATTTCACGCGCCAATGCCTTTGCATCGCGCATGACCGAAATAGAGTTGAGATCCCGGGGTCATCTCTGGCCGGCCCTGGCATTGATCCTCGGGCTCGTGGTCTGCATACAGCATGGCAGGCTTGGAGCGAGCCAGGTCATGGACGCCCAGTTCGACGCCAAGCGTTTTCCCGTGCAGGCTGTCGAGGGGATTGCCCAGCGTGGTATCGAGGACCCAATCTTTGCTCCGGATTATTGGGGAGGATATCTAATCTACCGTTTCTTCCCCAACCCAAGAGTTTTTGTGGACGATCGCCACGATCTCTATGGCGAGCGCTTCTTAAAGGATTACTTGAATGTGATGCACGTTCAAACGGGCTGGGAAAAATTCTTGAACGAGCGACAGGTGCAGTGGATACTGGCGCCGGGGGAAGGTTCGTTAGCCAATATTCTGAAAGAAACGCCGGCGTGGAAGGTGATCTATGAGGACAACACTGCAATACTTTTTCAGAGAGCGAAGTAAATAATTTCAGTTCTCAGCAAAGATGTTCAGGGATTGAAATCAAAAATCAAAAATCAAAAATCAACAATCGTAAATCGTACTTTCTTCCTATCGTGTGTCGATATTAAACCCCAGAATCGCGTTCACCTCAACCGGCTGATCTCCGCGCAACACAGGACGGAATTTCCAGTTGGGCAACGAAGCCAGGACCTTGCCGGTCATCTCGCTGCCACCGGGTTCGAGTACCTGCGCATTTCTCAACAATCCGGAGCGATCGAGAATACAGGCGATCACCAGCCGTGAGCGCTGCAAGTCAGAGGGAACGTCGGCGCGCATCGGTTCGGGAGCAGTGAGATCGCCGGAATAAGCGTGCGCCGCGGAGGTAGGATCGGCAAACTGCATGACTGCGGTTCCCAAGCCGGTTTCGATGTAGATGGTATAGACCTTGTCACCTTTTAGGGCGCCGTAGAAGTTGAACGCGCCGCCGGAACGTGAGGTAGCGACCACAGTGATTCCGGATCCATGACGATCTTGGCTAGAGGAGCGACCGCCGCCCGCACCCTGGCTTCCGTCGGAACCAAAACTCGGGAGCGTGACGATGTTGCTGCCTCCGCGCACCGAAACTCCGGGAACCACCGGTTTCCCGTTGGTTCCGCTGCCCGCGCCGCCGGTCCCGGGATAAGGTGAAATCCCGCCACGCGCTGACACATCGGAACCGCGACCGGTACCAGCTTTGGCTGCGCCCGAACCTTCGCCGGAAAATCCGCTGCCTGATCCATTGCCGCGGCCAATGCTGGAGCCGCCACCGGAGCCACCCAGTCCCGCTTTATCTCCGCCGGAAGGAGACATTGCCAGAGAGCCCGCTCCGCCGCTGCCCGGCATCCCAACCTTTGATCCAGGCTGATTGGAAACCACCACGCCAGTGCCCGCATTGCTGCCACCGCTCGCCGGAGGCGCTGCAACTGCTGTCCCCAGGTCCAGGGGACCGCCGCGTCCCAAACCACGATTCCCGCTTCCTTGCCCGCCGACGGAAGTGGACGCCGAGACCGAAGGAGGCGGAGGTACAACGCTTGTGCCTCCACCCAAGCCGCCGACGGATTGATGCTGAAGCGAAGCGCCGCCTACCTGAACCGGAGGCGGTATCACTGCCGCGCTTTCCAAGCCTCCAAAATTGCGATGCTCTGCTGAAGCCTCACCCATTTGAACCGGTGGTGGCACAACTTGCTTACGCAATTCGCCAGCGCCGAAGCCTGGTCCCGAAGCAATCTCGTGAGTAATCTGCGGCGGCGGCGCGACGATAGTTGGCGCAGGCAGCGTAAGCTGCGGAGTCGAATTCGTAGCTTGCTCAGGGGCCGAGACAGGCGGTGGAATAACCTCCGCGGCATGCGAACCCGGCAGCCGCAGCGAAGCCAAGTCGCGTTCAGCTGCGGGCGCAGGTGGAATTACCGCAGCCTCAAGCGTAGGTGCGCCCTGAATCTTGTCACGATCAATCTGAGGCGCAGGTGCCACGGCAGCCGCAGACATCGCTGGAAGCCGAATAGAAGATTTCAAGCCTTCCGCAGGCGCCGGACCGGGAATCGTCTTGAAGGCCAACAGATTGGCAACCGCTGAATCGGAACGCGGCAGGTTCAGCCTGGGAGCATCCACGACCTTTTCTCGCAGCGAACTTCCACGGGCCACGCGAATAGTTTGCGTACGATGATGGGCTTCCTGTCCACCGGCGCGTCCGGAGCGTCCGGATTGTGCGCCGCCGGCGTCTTCGGCTCGCGGCAGTTCTTCACCGGAAAAATAAATGATGTCGTACTTCGGTAAGGCGGGCGGCGAATACGGACGCATCTTTGCCAGCCTCGCGGGTACGACAATTACTGCGATCAGAAGTGCAGCTTCCAGGGCCCAGGAGACCATCATGCCACGATAAGGGAATAATCCGCTGCGAGCCTCTCCTGCCAGGCGTTCTCCCGAGCGCCCCATTGCGGGCCGGATCGCCGTTACGAATTCCTGCCATGGCGATGACCATTCCACCAGAAGTTTGGGTGCGTCCTTCACTCCGTGCTTGCCTCCCGGCCCAAAACAATCTCGATCTCATCTCCAATCGAAGTACCCGT